>NZ_JABMCQ010000163.1 GCF_013179575.1 Sphingobacterium shayense
CTGTATCAATTGTTTTTGAGCTTTTAGGTGCCGCAGTGTGTTTAGCAGTTTACAAAATATACGATGGAAACCTAAACTGGAGCCTCCTACCAACTTATATCAATACTGAAAAAGCGTCTGAAATTGTCGTTAGTATCCTGCTCTCAGTCGCCGTATCATTCTCCCTAGGTATGATTATTCAATATGTCTGCCGACTCGCGTTCAGCTTTAAATTCGAAAACAAGACAAAAAAGTTCGGCCCAATATTCGGTGGAATCGCTCTTGCTGCAATATCTTATTTTATCTTAATTAAAGGATTAAAATCGGTAACCTTTATCTCTGACGATGCTAAAGCTTGGATTCATGAATACGAACTTATGTTACTAGCAAGTTCTTTTGTTGTTTTCACAATTGTCAGCACATTTATAACACGAACAAGCCTTAGCATATTTAAGGTGATCATAATAGTCGGGACGTTCGCTTTAGCCCTTTCCTTTGCAGGAAACGATTTGGTAAATTTCATCGGCGTTCCCGTCGCGGCTTACCAGTCAATTGAAATCTTTTCTTCGACGGCCAGCAGCGTAGATCCAAAAACCTTTATGATGAGTGCTTTGGCTGATGACGAGATGATTGCTCCAATTTGGATTCTAGTTGCCGCAGGAATAATTATGGTACTCACGCTATGGACGTCAAGTAAAGCCAAAACAGTCATCGAAACTGAAATGAACTTAACTAATCAATCCGCAGGTGAAGAAAAATTTTCTGCAAACTTTCTTTCTAGAAATATCGTCCGCTTCTTTATAACTGTAGGAAACGGAGTGAGCTATCTTCTTCCAAGGACTTTACAAAATCGATTAGATAAACAGTTCGAAAATCCTAAATTACCAACGTCGCCCAAGAAGTCCCAAGACGAACCGATGTTTGACATGGTACGGGCTTCAGTAAATCTCATGGTCGCCAGTATATTAATCGCATTAGGCACATCCATGAAACTCCCCTTATCTACGACTTATGTTACATTTATGGTCGCCATGGGATCCGCATTCGCCGATCGCGCTTGGGATAGAGAGAGCGCTGTTTATCGGGTTTCAGGTGTCTTTCATGTGATTGGCGGATGGTTTATCACTGCGGCATGCGCATTTGCGGGCGCATTTATAGTTGCCTATCTACTAACAATTGGTGAAGAAATCGCCTTTGTTGGTATTCTAATCCTAATGGCATTCCTACTCTACAGAAATGCGAAGAACCATACGAAAAAAGTACAGCAACAGCAGCTTAAGAAGTTAAAAATCGAACGTACTGATATCCAGACATTGCAAGAAGTAACGGAGGCCAGTGCAGAGCAAATTAGCGACATTGTAACTAAAACAAATGTCCTTTACAAAGAAGTCGTCGAAAGCTTAATCAATCAGGATTTAACATCTTCCAATACGGCTAGGAAACTAGTGAAAAAGCTTCAAAATGAGCTTAATTCAACCAACAGTTCCCTATATGACTTCATTAGGAATCTCGATGACAATTCAGTCAAAGGCATCCGTTATTACATACAATCACTTGGTTATCTCCAAGACATCGTAGAGAATCTTGGAGTTATTACCGGCAATATCCATACACATTTAGACAACAATCATAAGCCCTTGAAACTTAACCAAGCAAAGGACCTTAAGTATACATCCTCGAAATTAAGTGATTGGTATGCGAAAATTAATGACACATACAAGCGCTTAGATTTTTCAAAAGTAGACATCATTATTGAGGAACGAGTAATTTTCCAAAGCGCAATTAATGAAATGCTTGACGCACAAATAGAACGTATTAGGACTTCCGAAAACAGTCCTAAAAACACAAAACTCTATTTCTCTATATTGTTAGAGACGAACGAACTTATTAGTTCAACATTTAAGCTATTACGATTACATAAAGAATTCGAAAATTTCAGAAACGGCCGGATCGGCAAATAACATCGTCTAACCTAAGGAATAGGAACGATTTGATTTCTCTACTTTTTTAGATGGGGGAATTTGAAAAGATTGCTTTAATGGACAAGTAAAATCAAAGACTTACCCGTGCTTCATCAGCTCGGGTAATTCTTTCACATCTACCTCACACTGCTCATTAACGGCGAGAAATTCAACAGGTACAACTTCATTGACGAGTATCGGATCATATGGTGTACGAACTTTGACATAGTTCTTAGAGAAACCATGCATATATCCGTCTTTAATATCCCCTTCAAATAGTACCTCAGACACTCTTCCAATTTGTGTATCGTAAAATGCCCTGCGCTTCTTTTCAGAGAGGATATGCAACATTTTACTTCGATCACTACGCTGCGTACCCGGAACTGCGCCTTCCATTTGAGCCGCGATTGTATTTTCCCGTTCTGAGTAAGTAAAAACGTGCAAATAAGAAATCGGCAGTTCGTTAAGGAAATTATATGTATCGATAAAATCGTCACGTGTTTCTCCGGGAAAACCAACGATAACATCCACACCAATGCAACAATCGGGCATCAGTGACTTTATCTTCGCTACACGTTCGATATACAATTCTCTCTTATAGCGACGTCGCATCAAACTCAATATTTTATTACTCCCCGATTGCAACGGCATATGAAAATGCGGCACAAATCGTTTCGACTGTGCTACAAACTCAATGATCTCGTTAGAAAGCAGGTTTGGCTCAATGGAAGAAATACGTATACGGTCTATACCACCTACCTCATCAAGCGCTTGTACCAAATCCAAAAAGCGATCTTGACGTTTTCCGTCGCGAATACCGTAATCACCTATATTAACACCAGTCAAAACAATTTCTTTAACGCCCGATGCGGCAATCTGATGTGCTTGCTCCACAATATCCTCAATTCTTCCCGAACGACTGGCGCCTCGTGCAAGCGGTATAGTACAAAAAGTACACGAATAATCACATCCATCTTGTACTTTTAAGAAAGTTCGGGTACGATCCCCGATCGAATATGCAGGCACAAACTGCTTGGTTTCATCGATCGGACCATTATGGACAATTGTTTTTTCTTGCTTCGTTAAATCATTAATATGTTCAATAATATTAAACTTCTCCGCCGCACCCAAAACCATGTCTACCCCAGGAATTTCTGAAATTTCTTTCGGTTTAAGCTGCGCGTAACACCCTACAATAGTTACATATGCATTTGGAGAATGCTTAAGTGCTTCTTTGACTACTTTTCGACATTTTTTATCCGCATTGTCCGTTACAGAACAAGTGTTAATAACATAAACATCAGCGGGACTGTTAAATTCCGTTGTCTCATAACCCGCATTCTTAAAAATTCGGCCAATGGAGGATGTTTCCGAATAATTCAGTTTACATCCTAATGTATAAAAAGCTACTTTTTTACTCATGATAATTTTGCAAAAATACACAAAAAGTAATAAAATAATCGATATTCTCGAAATCTGTCACTCTTATGATTATCAAGATAAAGCGTTCTATAACCCAAAGGCATCGATAGGTGATTTTTTGCGGCAGCACAATATATTTTCATATATTTGTCACTTCACATATTTATTTGCTCAAATAATATTTTCTGCAAATTTTTGACTCATGAAACAGTATCTCGACTTGCTTAAACACGTCTATGAACATGGCGTAGAAAAAACCGATAGAACGGGAACAGGGACCCGTAGTGTTTTTGGTTATCAAATGCGTTTTGATTTACAACAAGGGTTTCCGTTGGTTACGACAAAAAAACTACATTTACGCTCCATTATTCATGAGTTGATTTGGTTCCTTCGTGGGGATACAAACATAAAATATCTAAAAGAAAATGGAGTAAGCATATGGGACGAATGGGCGGATGAGAACGGAAATCTTGGACCGGTATACGGTTCTCAATGGCGTTCATGGCCTACGCCAGAAGGTGCCCACATCGACCAAATAAGTCAAATAATTAATCAGTTAAAAACCACACCTGATTCTCGCAGAATTATTGTATCGGCATGGAATGTTGCTGAAATAAACAATATGGCTCTCCCTCCTTGTCATGCGTTTTTCCAGTTTTATGTAGCGCCGGCAGCTCCAGACAAAGGACAATCTAAACCGAGGTTATCTTGCCAGCTATATCAACGTAGTGCTGATATATTTTTAGGTGTCCCTTTCAATATTGCCTCGTATGCATTATTGACAATGATGGTTGCACAAGTATGCGATATGGAGGCCGGTGACTTCATCCACACATTAGGAGATGCACACATTTATAGCAACCATTTCGAACAAACAGAATTACAGTTGAGTAGAGCTCCAAAACCACTTCCAACTCTAAAAATAAACCCAAAAATCAGTGACCTATTCGAATTTAAGTTTGAAGATTTTCAACTTGAAAACTATGAATCTCATCCGCATATTAAGGCTCCTGTAGCGGTGTAATTTTTAAAGATTTAAAAAATAAAATTACAAAATCAAAAAATAAATGAGTACATTAAAAATCACTTTAATTGTGGCGGCAAGTGAGAACAATGCTATTGGAAAAGACAATAAAATGCTATGGCATTTACCAGA
Organism: Sphingobacterium shayense; assembly: GCF_013179575.1. Classification (GTDB taxonomy): domain Bacteria; phylum Bacteroidota; class Bacteroidia; order Sphingobacteriales; family Sphingobacteriaceae; genus Sphingobacterium; species Sphingobacterium shayense. Next base: position 4,519 of record NZ_JABMCQ010000163.1, read on the forward strand.
CGACTTTAAGTATTTTAAAAAACACACAACAGGCCATTCCATTGTAATGGGAAGAAAGACTTTTCTTTCGATAGGGAAACCGTTGCCTGAGCGCCGAAATATTGTGCTTTCAAAGGATTTGACTTTTAATGCTGACGATATTGACGTTGCTAACTCTATTTCGGAGGTCCTAACATACTGTAGAGATGAACGTGAGATTTTTATTATCGGCGGTGCACAACTCTACAAACAGACACTTCCTTTGGCAAATAAGATTCTCCTAACCCGTGTCCATACAGAAATACAAGGAGACGCATACTTTCCAGAGTTGAACCAAAAAGAGTGGAAGCTTGTGAATCAGGAAAATCATCTTCATGACGAAAAACATGCGTATGATTTCACCTTTGAAGTTTGGGAGCGCAGAGAACAATAAAACTATTAAAAGGTGTCCAACAACACCCTTTAATAGTTCGTATAAACGTGGTGCTATTTTTTAAGTGCCGCCTCAATTAATTCTCCGTAAAAATCTCCTTCTTTCATCCCAAAGGCCCTCACTTGCTGAGGAATAAAGCTTTGCGGCGTTTGACCGGGAATTGTATTTATTTCGATAAAATAAAACTTATCTGTATTTTTTTCTAGAAAGAAATCGACACGTACCATACCTGCACAATTCAAACGAACGTATACATCACGAATAATGGCAGACGCCCGATGGATTTGTTCATCATTTAATTCCGCGGGAGTAATTTCTTCCGTTAACCCCGGACTATATTTTGCCTCAAAGTCAAAAAACTCGCGTGTAGTTCGGACCTCCGTTGCAGGAAGTACAATGAGTTCACCAGCGACATTTCGGAATACACCCTGCGAAAATTCTCTTCCTTCCACAAACTCTTCTACAATAACCTGATAACCAGTACTTTCTGCATCAAACGCCTTATTAAGGGCTTCTTGAAGCGACCCTTGGTCCTTAACCTTCGACATTCCTATACTACTTCCCCCAGCGTTAGGCTTAACGAAATAAGGTAATTTCAAAGTAGAACATACTTTTTCCACAGCGCCACTACGATCGCTAGTAAATAATAAAACAGAGTTTGCGACAAAAAGATTGTCAATTCCTGCGACGATGGCTTTTGTATATTCCTTATTCATCGTTAGCGCAGACGTTAGTGCGCCACATGATGTATACGGCAAACCAATCATATCAAAATAGCCTTGCAATCTACCATCCTCACCCGGTGACCCATGTAGAATAATAAATGCAACATCAAATGTTATTTTCCGTGCCTCAATATTTAACGAAAAATCTTCTTTATTGATTAAGATCCGATTATCGTCGATTGTATTATAATACCAAGCATCTTGGGTGATAAAAATGGGATAAATATCATATGTGTCTTGGTTAAGCTTAGAGTGTACGAAAGCACTACTTTTCAAAGAAACCTCAGCTTCCCCCGTGTAACCTCCCGTAATTAATGCTACTTTTGTTTTCATATTTTAAATTGATGTAAGCAAATATAATTTGCGTTCCACGGAAAAACGAATATTTTTGCTGTTATATTATGCAGTAAGATTCGACTCCAAATCAGGAAATGGCGTTAATATTGCTGATGGATTTCATAGAAATAAAAAAATACATGTCAAAACTATTATTATATCTTAAGACAGACGCATTTAGAAAGAACCTAATTGCGGCCTTGATCGTCGTTATATTGATTTTTTTAGTGATCTATTTTGGGTTGAAATCGTACACCAAACATGGTGTTTCTATAGAAGTACCAAAGGTCGAGGGTGTACACATTGGTCAAGCTATCCAGCTATTAAAAAAGTCCGATCTTGAATATCACGTGGATTCGGTCTATCAGATTGATAAACAACCGGGACTCGTGATTGAACAAGATCCAGAACCAAAAAGCCACGTAAAAACTGGGCGAACAATATACCTTACGATAATCACTCAAGTTGCGCCAGAGATAGCATTTCCAGAAATTATCGACAAAACATATATTGAAGCATCTGCGATTTTAAGAAACCAATCGCTTAAAGTCGGGGACACGGTCTATATTGCAGATATCGCACGCGATGTGGTACTTGATGTAAAATTTGCCGGTCAACCACTGAAGGCAGGCAGAATGGTACCAAAAGGTTCAAAGATTACGCTTGTTTTAGGAAATGGACGCGGTGCAAATGAAGTAGAAGTTCCAAATTTGATTGGTTTAACCGTCGACGAAGCTAAGTTTGCCTTAATAGGATTAGGTTTAAATTTGGGGGCGGTCTCCTACTCTACAGAGGTGAGCGATTCCTTAGCTGGTAAAATAATTGCTCAGCAACCGGATACCGCAGCCGGACTAATTAGCATCGGCACAGCCGTTAATTTAACGCTTTCAAATTAACCGTATAATATGAATACAACAAATAAAGGCTTTAAGACTATCAAAGTAATAGCGCTTATTCTTCTGGTAACCGCTGGCGTTATAGGTTGGCTTGGATATAGCACTTTTTTGGGACCTAGTATTACACAAGATCAAGACTATTTATTTGTAAATTCAAGTGATCAATACACTGATGTGTTAAAAAAAATTGAAGACCAACATATTGTAAAAAATATTCGGCTTTTTGATTATGCAGCCAAAGCAATGGACTATCCAAAAATGGTAAAACCTGGTCGTTACAAGCTTACAGCAGGGATGTCAAATAGAGCGCTAATTGGAAACCTTCGAGGAGGGTATCAAGAGGCTGTAAAATTCAGATTTGAAAACCTAAGACTCAAAGAAAACTTGGTCTCGCTATTAGATAATTCATTTGAGGCAGACTCAACTTCATTTGCCAATATCCTTGACAACGAAGAGGTGGCTTTATCATACGGTTTTACAAAGGATAACTTCTTTAGCATGTTTATTCCTAATACCTATGAGATTTATTGGAATACGTCTCCCGATAAGATTATTGCACGATTTAAAGAGGAATACGATAAATTTTGGACCGATGAACGTAAACAAAAAGCCCGGGACCTTGGGCTAACCCCACAAGAGGTAAGCACTTTGGCCTCAATAGTTAAAGGAGAAGCGTTACACAAAGACGAGATGCCACAAATTGCAGGACTATATATTAATCGATTAAAAAAAGGCATCCTACTGCAAGCTGACCCCACTGTTATATTTGCAAATAATGACTTCACTATCCGTAGAGTCCTTTTTAAACATTTGGAAATAGACAATCCATATAACACATATAAGTATGCCGGATTACCTCCGGGGCCGATTATGTTGCCAAGTATCGCATCAATTGACGGGGTATTAAATTACAATAAACACGATTACATTTATATGTGCGCAAAAGACGATTTTTCAGGATATCACAATTTTGCTCGTACACAGGCGGAACATTTAGTGAATGCGCGTAAATTTCAAAGGGCATTAGATGCGCGCAATATAAAAAAATAAAGTTCCTAATATTTGGTTTGGAGAAACTTTACAACAATTGAGATAAACTGAATACGTTGAAATCTATCTTCAATAAGATTAATTCTTTTTCTATTTTGTTTTCACTCTTTAACTTTCTATTTTACGAATATGTTTGTACATGAAAGCACGATAAGGATACGTTATGCCGAAACAGATCAGATGGGGTACGTATATTACGGTAATTATGCTTCATTTTATGAAGTAGCTCGAACTGAAATGCTCCGAAGCACTGGTATTACATATAAACAACTTGAAGAAATGGGAGTAATGATGCCGGTTATGGATTTAACATGCAAATATTATCAACCCGCTCGTTATGATGATTTAATCACGATCAAAACTTGTATAAAGGAAAGACCAAATATTCGGCTTAAATTTGAATACGAAATTTTTAATCAGCAGGGAATTTTACTAAATACCGGAAGCACACAACTAGTATTCGTTAATATGAAACGTAATAGGCCTTGTAAAGCCCCCGATATATTTCAAGAAAAAATGGAGCCATATTTTGGCAAATGAAACAAAAAAAGATACATAGCACCCTACTACGTGTAAAACCGTACGATCGTTTTATAGAGTGGACTAAAGTAGCTATTATTCCTGGTTTCAGTTCATTACCATTATATACAGTTTTCACTTTCTTCTTTCAAGAAATTGCTAGGGAATCTATCCTAAACAAAGCCTCGTCGTTAGCGTACAACTTTATGCTAGCAATTTTTCCCGGAATTCTATTTCTATTTACACTCATTCCTTATATTCCAGTAAGTAATTTTCAGCAGAAATTATTGGATCTCATTGCTGTTGCACTGCCACTAAATGCCTACGAAGTGCTGCAAGAGACATTGGTAGATATTATTAAAAACCAAAACTCAGGATTATTATCTGTCGGTTTCCTGCTGGCTACACTTTTCGCCACAAACGGTATGTCAACCCTTATGATGGCATTCAACAAAGCCGCACTATACAAAGAGAAAAGAAGCTGGATTCGCAGACGAATTGTGGCGGTTTTTCTCTCTTTTGCGATTGTACTAGCATTAACTATAGGGATCGGCGTCTTTACTGGCGCCGGGTTTGTGATAACATACCTCAAAGATCATATTGATTACGACCTTTCTTGGTTTTGGACGTTAACACTAAAATTTTCAAGATGGATCGTACTATTTGGGATTTATTTTCTGACGGTAAGTTTACTATTTAAGTTTGGGCCTAGTGATTCAAAAAAGTGGAAGTTCTTAAATGCTGGCGCAAGTTTAGCTACGATTCTCGCCATACTAACCTTTTCGATATTTACTTTCTATATTAACAATTTTGGAGCTTACAATAAATTATATGGATCAATCGGAACATTAATTGTTGTTATGATTTGGATGTATTTAAACTCTCTTATTCTTTTAATTGGATTCGAACTAAATGCAGCTATAGCGCTATCAAAACAAAGCATTAAAATCGTCAAACCTCGCTTTTACAACTCTTTCAAAAAGCAAGAAAGAGATAACAAACTACAATAACTTAAATTACAATATGTTACAATTCTTCGATTGTTTAATTTTATAGAAATTTATAATGTAATCCCGTGTTTT
>NZ_JABMCQ010000164.1 GCF_013179575.1 Sphingobacterium shayense
TTAAAATAGCACCGATATGGCCATTTGCTACGGCATCGGGCTTAATCATGGTAAATGTTCTGTTTGTTGCCATCGTTGTGATTTTTTTTTGCAAAGTTAGTAAATTCATATTTACTGGGGGATTAAAGTTGTAGACAATTTGATGGTAAATTACCCTTGAATGCGTAACTTTGTGATATGGCTAAAGATCTTCAAGTAACTATAGATAAGGATTCGGGCTTTTGCTTTGGAGTCGTATACGCTATCGATATGGCAGAAGAAATCCTAGAAGAAGATGGATATCTGTATTGTTTAGGTGATATAGTGCATAATGACGAAGAGGTAGCGCGTTTAAAAGACAAGGGCCTGCGTATCATTGCGCATGAAAACCTGAAAGATCTCAAAAATGAAAAAGTTTTAATTCGTGCTCATGGAGAAGCTCCAGAAACCTATAAGGTGGCGCTTGAAAATGATATAACGCTCATAGATGCTTCTTGTCCAGTAGTCCTGAAGCTACAAAATAGAATAAAAACGTCGTTTGATTCCCAGGAAAAGATTTTGATTTTCGGTAAGCATGGCCATGCTGAAGTTATCGGTCTCCAGGGGCAGACAAATAATCAAGCGTTGGTTTTTCAAGATATTTCGGAACTCGACGACGTGGATTTACCGCCTTCATTTACATTATATAGCCAGACGACAAAAAGCGTAGACAAATTTTACGCTATAAAAGACGAATTGTTAAAAAGAGGCTACGAAGTTAAGGCAAACGATACAATTTGTAGGCAAGTATCGAATCGTTACGAAGACTTAGGAGACTTCGCCCGTCAGTACGACAAAATCATTTTCGTTTCTGGGAAGAAATCCTCGAATGGGAAGGTACTTTTTGATGTATGTAAATCGGCGAATGAAAATAGTTTTTTCATTTCGGGCCCTAATGAGTTGGATCCGTCGATATTTAGTAGTGGAGATACGATCGGCATATGCGGCGCGACCTCAACTCCAATGTGGTTAATGAAAGATGTGAAACAAGCTTTGGAGCGGTTTTAAGCGTCATCATATTCTCATTTTCTATAACGAACACCTTCTTCCTATAATTTATAACTATTTTTGTCTTAATGAATAAGCGTGCAAAAAAAGGAGTGCTTTTAGTTCAATTAGGTACTCCTGATACCCCAACTACACCGGATGTTCGTAGGTATTTAACAGAATTTCTTATGGATCCCCGGGTAATGGATATTTCGTATCTCGGGCGAACATTTTTAGTAAAAGGTGTAATTGTCCCAAAACGCGCACCCCGATCGGCTGCAACCTATAAAACAATCTGGGATGCAACAACCGGTTCTCCATTAATGTATTATAGCGAATTGCAGCGGGATTTGTTGCAAAATTCTCTCGGCGAGGAGTATCACGTGGAATTAGCAATGCGTTATCAAAATCCATCGATTGAATCGGCACTCAAAAAGCTTGAAGGCATGATGCTTGAGTCTCTTCGTGTCATTCCTCTTTTCCCGCAGTATGCGTCTGCAACAACCGGATCGATTATTGATAGAGTGATGGAGCTTATGCGGAAATGGCAATACTTTCCGGAGCTTTCGTTCATTAGTAACTACTGTGATGACGAACAGATGTGCGGCGTTTATGCTAAACACGCCTCGAAATATAATATAGATGACTTTGATCATATCCTATTCAGCTACCATGGCTTACCTGTACGTCAATTAGGTAAGGTTGACCCCACCGGTGAGCTTAACTGTCCTGACAGTGGTTGTGAGAGATGTAAAGCTGAAAAAAATAGCTTTTGCTATTTATCTCAATGCTATTCGACTTCAAGAGCGATTGCTGCAAAGCTTGGTCTTTCGGAAGAACGCTACAGTGTATGTTTTCAGTCTCGCCTAGGTAAGACTCCTTGGATCCAACCATATACGTCCGATACGCTGCACGAACTTGCTAAAAAGGGCGTGAAAAAGCTCCTAGTGTTTAGTCCCGCGTTTGTTGCCGATTGTATAGAGACGCTGGACGAGATCCAAGTGGAATATGCAGATGAATTCAAAGCGCTGGGCGGGGAACAGGTGACGATGGTTGAAAGTTTAAATGATGATCCCGAATGGATCGATGTGTTGAAGCGATTCGCACTAAATTAAATAGAATTATATGCTTTTTTTTAACGCTATACTACTTTTTGTTTTTGACGTTTATATCTTTTTTGCGCTCCGAGCAACGAAGATTAAAGTTGTAAAAAAGAAATGGTTTTCGTTTTTATGGTGGGGCTATTCAATTGGGTTGTTAATAGGAGTATTTATCTCCGCAAAGTTTAATATTCCATTGATGTACCGATCTATTATACTGGTTGCTTTCTTCATGACCGCAGTCAGTAAGTTTTTGTTTATCCTAATCTTATTGATGGATGACTTGCGTAGAGGAGGTGTATGGATAGCGCGACTCTTTTCACCACGAAAAGGAGAAAGTATACCAGAACGCGTCGAGGAATTGACAGAGCCACTTCCTGAAAAGGAACGAAACGGGATCAGTCGTTCTGAGTTTCTTACGAAATCGGGAATTCTTGTGGCTTCATTGCCTATTTTTCCGCTTTCATGGGGAATGATTTCTGGCGGATACGATTACCAAATCCGTCGGCAAAAATTATATCTACCGAATCTGCCTGGATCTTTTCACGGAATGCGTATTGCTCAGATTTCCGATGTTCACTCCGGCTCGTTTTATAATAGAAAAGCCGTTCTTGGCGGAGTAGAAATGCTATTGGCAGAGAAGGCTGATACTATATTTTTTACGGGAGATTTGGTTAATAATGTAGCTTCGGAGATGCGTGATTATCAGGATATTTTTTCAAAACTAAAGGCGGATCTCGGTGTTTACTCTGTGCTTGGTAACCACGATTACGGTGATTATTATTACGGACGTGAAGATTCAGCGGCGAAGCGTAAAAACTTGATGGACGTACATCAAACACACAACGTGATGGGCTGGGATTTACTGCTCGATGAAAATCGAGATTTAGTAGTTAATGGTGAGAAAATTTCCGTTGTCGGTGTTGAAAATTGGGGTACAGGAAGGTTTCCTAAAAAAGGAGATCTAGCAAAAGCGCTTAAAGGGACCGAAGAAGTTCCAGTGAAACTATTGTTATCTCATGATCCCTCACACTGGCGCGCGCAAGTTCTTGATACAGATGTGGATGTGATGTTCGCTGGCCACACGCATGGAATGCAGTTTGGCGTGCGTGGAGAACAATTTCAATGGAGCCCTGCGAAGTATGTTTATAATGAATGGGCCGGTCTTTATCAAGAAAAGGAGCAACAGTTGTACGTAAATGTTGGCTATGGTTTCCTCGGATATCCTGGGCGAGTCGGAATATTGCCAGAAATTACCATATTTGAACTCATTAAAGGAGAAAAGCCTATTGTCGGTTAGTTTGCGCTTAAACGATATCTGAGAAGTCTATAAATTTATAGGCTTTTTTTGTTTTTAATTTTAAAAAAATGGATATTTAAAAAAATATCAAATGTTAGATTTCTCAGAACAACCACATAAAAGAAAGAACCTGTTAACGGGTGAATATATATTAGTTTCACCTCATCGCAGTAAACGGCCTTGGCAAGGACAGATAGAAGATATATCGTCCGACGATAGACCTCAATATGACTCAAAATGCTATTTATGCCCAGGTAATACCCGTGCAGACGGCACCAAGAATCCCGACTATGGAGATAGTTTTGTTTTTGTAAATGATTTCTCGGCCTTGTTGAAAGATACACCGCAGGAGAGTTATGAGGAAGAAGGTCTACTACTCGCTGAGTCAGAAAAAGGAATTTGTAAGGTTATCTCGTTTTCACCTAGACATGACCTTACTCTACCCCAAATGAGTCTCAGCGAAATAAAAGCGGTAACGGACCTTTGGCAAAAGGAATTCGAGGAACTTTCAAGCCAAAACTGGATTAAATATATTCAGATTTTTGAGAATAAAGGAGCTATTATGGGGTGTAGTAATCCTCATCCTCACGGTCAAATATGGGCACAAAGCTCGATCCCGGTTGAGGTTGAAAAGGAGACTATACAGCAACGAGAATATTACGAGAAGAATGGCCGTACGTTGCTTCAAGATTACCTCGCTTTGGAACTAAAAAAAAATGAACGTATTATCGTTGACAATGAACATTTTGTTGCTGTCGTTCCCTTTTGGGCGGCATGGCCATACGAGACGATGATTATTAGCAAGCGTCCTGTACAGAGTATTCTCGAGTTTTCCGAATCGGAGAAGGAAGATCTGGCGCGCACACTACAAGAACTTACGGTTCGATACGATAATATTTTTAAAACCTCTTTCCCCTATTCGGCAGGAATGCACCAAGCTCCAGTGAACTCCGGTGATCAACCAGAGTGGCATTGGCATATGCATTTTTACCCACCGCTTCTGAGGTCGGCGACCGTAAAAAAATTCATGGTCGGTTACGAGATGCTCGCGACACCTCAACGTGATATAACGCCAGAACAGGCGGCTAACACGCTGAGAGAACAGTCAACTATTCATTATAAACAAAAATAAGCAATGATTGCTAAGCAACAGTTAGAAGAACGTTTCGCTACATTATTTGACATACCAGCAGCACATGTCGTGCGATCTCCAGGTCGGATTAATATTATTGGAGAACATACCGATTATAATGAAGGTTTTGTACTGCCAACAGCAATTGACAAGGCCATTTATGTAGCTCTTTCAAAACGAGATGATAATATCATTAGACTGTACGCAGAAGATTTTCAGGAGTTTTTTCAGATATCCTTGGATGATATAAGTCCGGTTGAAAACGGATGGCCTAATTATATTTTAGGCGTGGTTAATCAGCTGTTGGAACGAGGGTTTTCCGTTGGCGGATTTAATTTATACGTAGATGGTGACGTTCCACTAGGCGCAGGATTGTCGTCTTCGGCAGCATTGGAATGTGCGACCGGATTCGCATTAAATGTGTTGTTTGACTTACAGATCGAACGTGTAGAAATTGCCAAGATTGGTCAATTGGCGGAACATACATTTGCGGGAGTGAACTGCGGCATAATGGATCAATTTGCTTCTGTGATGAGTAAGGCGAATCACGTGCTCAAGATTGATTGTCGAGACCTTTCGTTTAGCTACAAACCACTGAACCTAGGGGACTATGCTATCTTGTTGTTAAATACCAATGTAAAGCATTCACTTGCTTCCAGTGCTTACAACGATCGTCGATCATCATGTGAACAAGGAGTTGCCTTAGTGAAAACGCGATATCCGGAAGTAAACAGTCTTCGTGATATTAGCGTAGCGATGCTTGAGGAGTATGTAAGGCCAGTTGATGAAGATATTTACGTTAAATGCCGCTTTGTAGTTCAGGAAAATGAACGCTTGAACATTGCATGCAATGCATTAGAGGAAGGCGATATTGAAATGTTAGGACAGCAAATGTTTAACGCGCATAAGGGCCTTAGTGAAGAGTACGAAGTTAGCTGTACGGAGTTGGATTTCCTTGTGGAATATGTTAAGCAATTTCCTGAGGTATTAGGATCACGCATGATGGGGGGAGGCTTCGGCGGATGTACAATCAACCTTGTGAAACGATCGTTTGTAAACTTGCTTATTGAACGGATATCTCCAATTTATAAAAATAAGTTCAATCTTGATCTCACCGCCATTAAAGTGGTTGCTTCGGATGGAACATCATTACTTTAACAACCACCGTTATTAGAAAATATGGTGACAACATGCTTTTTGCGCATGTTTTATGCTAATCTGTTTTCAAGTATACAACTCGAAAAATCCTTTACATTTATGATGGGTCGTAAAAGTAAAGGATTTTTTGATGCATTTAGTGCTAGATTTTTGCAAGTGCTTGGGTGAAATCTGCTATTAAATCGTCGATGTGTTCGATTCCAACTGAGATGCGTAAAGTACCGTCGGTGATCCCCGATTTTTTCTTTTGCTCCTCAGTATGGCTCGAACTCCACATACTGGCTGGATGCGCTATTAAGGATTCAACACCTCCTAAACTTACTGCGTTGGCAAATATGTTAAGGCTATTGAGAATTGTTTGTGCGTGTTTAAAAGCGTCCGATCCGCCAACTTCAATTACAAGCATCCCCGTAAAACCTTTCATTTGTCTTCTAGCAAGTTTATGTTGTGGGTGGTCTTCGAGTCCGACATAACCGACTTTTTTAATCTTGGGTTGTTTTTCTAGCCATTTTGCGAGTGCGAGCGCGTTGTCATTTATCTGCCGTACCCTTAACGCTAAGGTTTTCAGACCACGGAGTAATAGCCATGAATCAAAAGGGCTCAATGATGCGCCTAGCAGTAGAGAACGTTTCCATACTTTCGCAATCAATTCTTTACTGCCGCAAACTGCTCCAGCTGTTAAATCGCTATGACCTCCTAGGTATTTAGTCGCGCTATGGACAATTACGTCGATGCCGTATTCCGATGGAACTTGATTAATCGGTGAGGCGAACGTATTGTCAATCATTGTAATAATTCCTTTTGTCTTACCTAGATTTCCTATGAATTCTAGATCAGTGATCTCTAAATTAGGGTTGGATGGTGTTTCTATGTATATAAGCTTCGTATTCGCTCTAATAGCGTTCTCAAACGCTACGTTGTCGATCTGATCCACCGGTGTAACTTCGACTCCGTATTCGCTAAGAAAATCCCTTAGAAAGGTTCCCGCTGCAGCGTAATGTGTGTGCTGTGCGACAATGTGGTCTCCCGCCTTTACTACAGCGAGAATGGCCGTACTAATTGCGGCCATTCCAGTAGACAGGATCAAAGCGTCTTCAGTTTTCTCAAGTTTCGCAAGGACGGCGGCGGCTTGGCTACTTGTCGGATTACCATGACGATGATAGAACTCTGGATATTTAACTGTGGACGTTGATTGAGCGAATTCCGCTATATTCTCGCTGACAAAATAAGTCGAGGTTTGATATATTGGACTAACAACGGACTTTGTAGTGTTAAATTCTTCACCTTCGTGAATCAATAAGGTTTCAAGTTTTGCCATAATTTATATCTGTTTTCCAAAGCTAAATAAAAATCTACTAATTTAATGGATATTGAGGGGCGGATCTTGATTAAACCATTTCCTGCAGTAGCGTAAGTGCATAACGTATACTGCCGATATTACTTAAAGCTAATCGAAGTTGGCCTTTCACTTCTTTCAAATTCGAAATTGATGGATGCTGTTGAGCAAACGCTAATACTTTACCAAATTGTTCAGATTCGAAGTAGCTTGATTTTGGATTATTTATAAAATAACCTCTAAGCATATTTTTCTTGTAAGAGATTTTCTCAAAGCCAATCTGCTTGCCGTACCATTGTAACCGTAAAGTGCTAAATAATTCATATACGGGTTCTGGTATAGGGCCGAATCGATCCTGAAGTTCTCTTTCAAATTCAGTTAGTTGTGTCTCGTTTTCGAGCTTAGCGATCTCATTGTAAAGGTTATAACGTTCTCCGATATTTGTAACATACTCATCGGGTATCATCACTTCTAAATCGGTATCAATTTGAGTAAAGTTTACATATTTTCGGTTTGAATCTTCGGCGAATAGTTCGCCGAATTCATCATCCTTAAGTTCTTGTACAGCTTCGTCAAGAATTTTATTATACATTTCAAAACCTATTTCAGCGATGAAACCAGATTGCTCCGCCCCTAGAAGATTACCAGATCCACGAATATCAAGGTCCCGCATTGCTACATTGAATCCTGACCCCAGTTCGGAAAATTCTTCTAGTGCTGATAGTCTTTTATACGCTTCATTCGTCAAGGTAGATAGAGGTGGACTCAAAAGATAACAAAACGCCTTTTTGTTGGATCGACCGACGCGGCCGCGCATTTGGTGTAGATCACTTAAACCAAACATATGTGCGTGATTAATAATGATGGTATTCGCGTTTGGTATATCCAAGCCAGCTTCAATAATTGTTGTCGCGATAAGTACGTCGAACTCATGATTTATGAACTTTAGCATAACATCTTCTAAATCATCACCTTCAAGTTGTCCATGAGCAATTCCTATGCGAGCATTAGGGACGAGCTTCTGGATCATACCGCCTAATTGCTTTAAATCTGCAACTCTGTTATGAATGAAAAATATTTGACCTCCGCGTTCAATTTCAAAAGAGACGGCTTCTTGTATTAATGTTTCATTGAAAACATGAAGCTCGGTTTGTACAGGTTGCCTGTTCGGCGGCGGAGTGGAGATTATACTTAAATCACGGGCCCCCATTAACGAAAAATGTAAGGTACGAGGGATGGGTGTAGCTGTCAAGGTTAAGGAATCAACATTCGCCCGCATTAGTTTGAGTTTTTCTTTTACTGATACACCGAATTTTTGTTCTTCATCGATAATCATCAATCCGAGATCTTTAAATTTAACATCTTTACTGACCAAGCGATGTGTCCCGATAATGATATCAACTTTTCCCTCTTCAAGTTTCTTTAACGTATCTTTAATCTGTTTAGTTGATTTAAAGCGATTTATATAGTCAATATTAGCAGGTAAGCCCTTAAGACGCTCGCTGAAAGTACGAAAGTGCTGCAATGCCAAGATTGTAGTAGGTACAAGGACAGCAACTTGCTTGCTATCGGCCACAGCCTTAAATGCTGCTCGGATTGCTACCTCTGTTTTGCCAAAGCCAACGTCACCACATACTAATCGGTCCATTGGATGAGGCGATTCCATATCGCGTTTAACATCATTTGTAGCCTTCTCTTGATCTGGCGTATCCTCATAGATGAACGAAGCTTCTAGCTCATTTTGGAGGTAACTATCTGGACTAAAAGCGTTTCCGGTTTGTGCTTTGCGTTTAGCATATAATTTGATGAGGTCCCTAGCAATATCTTTAACTTTCTTCTTTGTCGTGCGTTTGAGCTTTTCCCATGTGTCGGTGCCTAGCTTATTCATTTTGGGTAAAGCCCCCTCTTTGCCTGAATATTTCGATATGCGATTTAGAGAGTTGATATTTACATAAAGTAAATCGTTGTCAGCATAGACTAACCGGATCATCTCTTGTGTTTTACCGTTTACTTCTACTTTTTCAAGGCCTGCATACTTACCGACACCATGGTCAATATGCGTGATGTAGTCACCAGGTTTTAGCTCGCGCAGATCTTTCAGTGTAATAGCCTGAGAACGTTCGTAGCCTTTCTTGCGTTTATATTTGTAGTATCTATCAAATATTTGATGATCGGTATAACAAGCGTATTTTAAGGAGTCGTCGCGGAAGCCTTCGCGAAGAGCTCGATGAATCGGCGTGAAGGTTACGGACTTATCTATGTCCTCGAGGATGCTGTAAATGCGTTCAATTTGTTTCGGTGAGTCGGAAAAAATAAGATTGTTTATACCGCGACTTACATTTTCTTTAAAATTATGAATAAGAAGCGTGAAATCTTTGTTGAATGAGGGTTGTGGATGGGTGTCGAATGTAAGATTGAAATCTGCTTTGTAGAAAAACTGTTTTCCGAACTCAA
>NZ_JABMCQ010000165.1 GCF_013179575.1 Sphingobacterium shayense
AATTTCTTGGACGCAGGTGGAGACTGGTTCTGCTATCACATGGAAATACCCAGGAGTTATTTTAAAAGGGGATAATTCTGTAGGAGAATTTTACTCTGTTGCAATGACACGAAACATGCAAGTTGCAGATACCGGGACCAAAATGATTCACTTGGGAAAGAATACGCGGTCGAAAATTGTCTCCAAGGGGATCTCTGCGGGTAAGAGTCATAATAGTTATCGAGGGCTTGTTAAAATAGGTCCAAACGCCGATAAGTCGAGAAACTTCACGCAATGTGATTCTTTGTTAATTGGTGATCGTTGTGGAGCCCATACGTTTCCTTATATCGAAAATAAGAACCGCACAGCTCTCTTAGAACACGAGGCGACAACGTCAAAAATTGGTGAAGATCAAATTTTTTATTTGAATCAAAGAGGTATAGATCCGGAAAAAGCAGTTGGTTTGATCGTAAATGGTTACGCTAAAGAAGTTTTGAATCAGTTACCGATGGAATTTGCCGTTGAAGCGCAAAAATTATTAGCGATTTCGTTAGAAGGATCAGTAGGATAAAATTTAAATAAAGAGAGGCAAAAAAACTAAATGTATTTTAGGCTTCTACACAATAGGTAAAATATAATGTTAACAATTAAGAATTTACACGCGTCTGTTGAAGATAAGCAGATTTTAAAAGGACTGAACCTAGAAGTGAAAGCTGGAGAAGTTCATGCGATTATGGGACCCAATGGTGCTGGTAAAAGTACTTTGGGAAATGTGCTCGCAGGAAGAGATTCCTATGAAGTAACAGATGGTACAGCAATGCTAGATGGTGTTGATCTATTGGATCTTGCTCCCGAAGTGCGTGCTCGTGAGGGTTTGTTCTTGGCTTTCCAATATCCAGTTGAAATCCCAGGCGTTTCCAATATTAATTTTTTGCGAACGGCCGTGAATGATATTCGCGAGTACAAAGGTCTGCCACCAATGGAAGCAAAGGAATTCTTACAACTTGTGAAAGAGAAGCAAAAATTAGTTGAATTTTCTGCAAACTTAGCGAACCGCTCATTGAATGAGGGGTTTTCCGGCGGGGAGAAAAAGCGTAACGAGATCTTTCAGTTAGCGATGTTGAATCCAAAATTGTCTATTCTAGACGAGACAGATTCTGGATTAGATATCGACGCCCTTCGGATTGTAGCAAACGGAGTAAATCAATTGCGCTCTAAAGACAATGCGTTTGTTGTGATTACCCATTATCAAAGATTATTGGATTATATCGTTCCAGATTTTGTTCACGTGTTATACAATGGTCGAATTGTAAAAACAGGTACTAAAGAACTTGCTTTGGAGCTTGAAGAAAAGGGTTACGATTGGTTAAAAGAGTATGACACGCAAACTGTTTAATTAGATTCCTATGGGTAATTTAATTGACGGATTGACAAAAAATAACATGAGTACATTAGTTGCAGAATCATTATATCAACAGTTAGT
The DNA here is from genome assembly GCF_013179575.1 of Sphingobacterium shayense. Lineage (GTDB taxonomy): Bacteria > Bacteroidota > Bacteroidia > Sphingobacteriales > Sphingobacteriaceae > Sphingobacterium > Sphingobacterium shayense. The sequence goes on from NZ_JABMCQ010000165.1 coordinate 1,463, forward strand.
TAACTCTTTTGAAGAGTCAGAAACGTTTCAAGTAAAATCTGAATTGGCGGACTTACGTCGTGAGGCTTTCGAACGCTTTCAGAAGGAAGGCTTCCCCACTGTAAAAAATGAGGAATGGAAATATACCAACCTTCATAGTTTGGTCAATAAGCCTTACGTGCTTAATGTGGAGACAGATGTTGATAGGATAGACGCTAGTTTAGCAGATATACCAAGTCTTGACGCCCACCGTATCGTACTGGTAAATGGTCAGTATATATTGGCCTTTTCATCCTTGGAAGATGAGGTTGGCTTAGTGGTAAAGCCTATCGACGAAGCGTACGGTGAAACGAATTTCCAAAAACATTATGCGCAGTACGCGGACAAAACCGATAATGTTTTAGTTCAGTTAAATACTGCGTTACAGACTTCAGGTGTTTATATATCCGTTGCTGCCGGTAAGGTTGTTTCCAAACCGATTCACATCATCCATATTGCCGCTGGTGAGTCTCCGTTCTTCGCTCAGACTCGTAACCTAATTGTCGTGGAGCCTAGTGCGGAGATTGAGGTTGTAGAGTCTTTTGTTACACAGCAGGGATCAGCCCCCAATCTTCATAATAAGGTAACGGAAATTGTTGTACAAGAGAACGCGAAAATGCAACATTATTATTTGCAGACCGCAGAATCCTCCAGTGCTTATATCCATCATACGGAAATTTATCAGGAAAAATACAGTTTATACAATAACTATAACTGTAATCTTCCCGGAGCTTCGTTTGTTCGGCATAATATAAATGTTCGTTTAGATGCTGAAAATGTAGAGTCTCATTTGTATGGAATCAATTTAACTGATAACAAGCAATTTGTAGATAACCATACGGTGGTAGATCACTTGAAGCCACACTGCGAGTCGTACGAGTGGTATAAAAATATTCCGCAAGACGAATCAACAGCTGTGTTTAACGGAAAAATATTTGTGCGTGAAGATGCGCAAAAAACAAACGCATTCCAACAAAACAATAACATGTTAATTGGAGACAAATCCACGGTCTTTACAAAACCGCAATTAGAGATTTTTGCAGATGATGTTAAGTGTTCTCATGGTTGTACAATGGGACAATTTGATGATGAGGCGCTATTTTATCTTCGCGCAAGGGGTATTGGAGAGGAATCTGCACGTATTCTCTTAGTACATGCGTTTGCATTTGATGTAACTTCCCGATTCTCTAATGCAGTCATTCGTACGTATGTCGAAGGCTTGGTAGCAAAGGGCCTGTCTTAAAAAAACTAGTAGTTGATAACTCTTCTTTCGGGAGTTGTATATGAAAATAGCAAAGCTGGTTTCAGAAATATAAGAAACTAGCTTTGCTATTTTTTGGCATAAGAACGATTTTCAAATTAGAAAGGACATTTAGGGGAAATCTTATTTGGAAGGCGGGTGTTTTATTAATAGTTACCTGCGAAATTTTATTTAAAAACGAGTGGGTATTTAAAAAAACAATCTCTTGGTTTCCAAGAGATTGTTCGAGCGAAAGACGAGATTCGAACTCGCGACCCCAACCTTGGCAAGGTTGTGCTCTACCAACTGAGCTACTTTCGCTGATCGTGTTACAAAGGTACTAAAACCTACGATTTTTGTCAACACTATTTTTAAAATATTTAAGGTTTAAACAGCTTTAGGCCCAATTGAGAGGGGATTAGTCCCCTATTGCATTGATGCAGTTTATTCCATCAATCGCAGCAGACACAATGCCTCCTGCGTAGCCGGCTCCTTCACCGCAGGGGTAAAGTCCTTTGACTTGTGGGTGTTGCAAACTTTCTTTATCGCGTGGAATGCGTATGGGAGAGGAGGTTCTGGATTCAACTCCTACCAAGATAGCCTCGTTTGTGTAATATCCTTTCATTTTATCGCCAAATCGAGGTAAGGCGCTACGCAGGGCCTGATGAACGAATTTTGGAAGAACTTCATTTAAGTCAACACTTCTTGTGCCCGGTTTATAAGAACTTTCCGGTAACGAGTTGGATACTTTTTTTTGTACAAAATCTACCATTCGTTGTGAAGGCGCTACCAGATTACCCCCTCCAATTTCAAATGCTTTTTGCTCGATTTCCTGTTGAAAATTAAGTAATGCAAATGAGTTATCTAAAGCGTCGGGAACATCCTCCAGATTAATTTGAATGACGGTGCCGGAATTCGCATGTGGATTGTTACGCTTTGATGGAGACCAGCCATTTACCACGATTTCATTATGATCTGTTGCACAGGGGGCTATAACTCCCCCTGGACACATACAAAAAGAAAAAACACCGCGATCATCGACTTGTTCAACCAAGCTATAATACGCGGGAGGAAGGTTTTCGGGACGAGTTTTGCAATGGTATTGTGCTTGATCGATTATTTCTTGAGGATGTTCAATGCGCACCCCCAGAGCGAATGGCTTGGGTTCCAATTTCCAGCCATTTAAACGAAATAGTTCAAAGATATCCCGTGCAGAATGACCGGTTGCCAGAACGACATGGCTAGCCTCGACCTGTTCGCCCTGAGATGTAATGACTCCAGTTACTTGATCAAATTCGGTGGTTATTTGCTCAACTTTGCAATCGAATTTAAAGACTCCTCCGTGTTCGAGAATGGTATTTCTTATGTCTTCAATTATATGTGGAAGTTTGTTCGTTCCTATGTGTGGTCTGGCATCTACTAAAATGTCTTCCGTTGCACCGTGGTTAACGAATATTTCCAATACCTTCTGCACATCGCCCCGCTTGTTTGAACGTGTATATAATTTTCCGTCTGAATAGGTTCCTGCTCCGCCCTCTCCGAAACAATAGTTGGACTCCGGATTCACGTAACCTTCTCTATTTATTTTTGCTAGATCCCTTCTGCGTTCCTGAACCATCTTTCCGCGCTCGATGACAATAGGTCGAAGGCCACGTTCAAGACAACGATATGCAGCGAAAAGACCGGCAGGACCTGCGCCAATAATGATGACAGGCGTGGCGCCGTGTACTGATTTTGTTGTTCGCGTGAAAACCGAGGGTGTCAAAATTTCGTCGATAGCACAAACTATGCGCAGTCTGTATACGACCTGTTTACCGCGCGCATCTATCGACCGTTTACGGATATGAAATCCTTTAATGCGGTTAACCTCCACCTTTAGCTGCTTCGCTATTAGGGCTGTTAGATGTTCCGAGTCATTTAAATTTTCAGGGGCTAGCGCAATCTCTATTTCTTTTTGCATATTTTTTTGCTGGGTTTCTATCCCAAAAGTTTTAACAAAGTTAAGTATTGCAGACCAATTTGAAGCTTCGGATTGGCAATTTGTAGAACGTCTGGAAAACCCACGGCTCTTTAATAGAGATGCTATAGAGGGACGAGTTGGTAGGAAGTACGCCTCGCTCGCATGTATCAATTTGGAAAGTTTTAGGGGTTCGGTGTACATATGGAAATGAATGATCTATCCGAGATGATAGGGCAAATTTTGGTAGGCTAGTGCAATAGCGTCAGCGCTAAATAATCTTTCTTTTTTGCAGACCTAGAGTTTTAACAATTTTCGTATATTCGTGTTGTCCGGTTGTGACAAGCAACCGGATGAGAATTATATCTGTCAGGGGAGCCTGTAATGATTCAAGTTATCCTTCTCATAGAAGGATCTTATTATTTGTAACATAGTTTTTAAGGATATTTATTGCATATGAAAAGATTATTGATTGCTTTAGTTGGTTTATTTACGGCCTTATCGTTTAGTTCTTGTGGCTATAATACAATGGTGTCAAAGGATGAAAATGTAAAAGGGAAATGGGCTCAAGTAGAAAATGCTTATCAGCGTCGTGCTGATCTTATTCCAAATTTAGTGGCTACGGTTAAGGGGGCAGCGGAGCACGAGGAAGGTACGTTGACGGCGGTTACGGAGGCTAGAGCGAAAGCGACGTCGGTAACGGTTGATCCTAATGATCTTTCTGAAGAAGCGATCGCTAACTTTCAACAGAACCAAGACGCTTTGTCTCAGTCAATTGGCCGTTTGTTGGTGAGCGTTGAGGCTTACCCAGATTTGAAAGCAAACGAAAACTTTAAAGAGCTTCAGGTGCAATTGGAAGGTACAGAGAATAGAATATCTGTGGAACGGCGTGCATATAATGAGGCTGTTCAAGATTATAATACTACTGTGAGAAGTTTCCCAAACAATATTATGGCAGGAATCTTTGGTTTCAAGGCTAAAGGTACTTTTAAAGCGACTGAAGGTGCCGACAAGGCGCCAACTGTAGCATTTTAACGCGTATTGAATGATAATTTGAAGATGAACTGGGACGTTTTTTCGAACGGCTCATTCATCTTTTTTAATTTAGAAGATGATGGAAATTTTTTCAACAGAAGATCAAGATCGTATCGTTCAGGCTATAAGCGTGGCCGAGAGTAAGACATCAGGTGAGATCCGGCTTGTGGTGGATAGAAAGCTCTCAGGCGACACGGCGATGGATGCTGCTGTGGCATTTTTTAAGAAATTAAAGATGCATGAGACAGTGCTTAAAAATGGCGTGCTTATATATTTGGCGGTGGATGATCATAAATTTGCCATTATCGGGGACCATGGTATTAATACGAAAGTACCTGTAAACTTTTGGGATGAAACCAAGGAACACATGCTCTCCTTTTTCAAACAGGATCAGGTTGCTGATGGATTGATTGCAGGCATACATGACGCTGGAGAAAAGCTTCAGGCATTTTTCCCAAGGAAGAACGATGATATAAACGAACTCCCTGATGATATTTATTACGGAAATAACTAACATATAGATGTTTCAATTTAAATTAAAAAAAATAAAAACAGGCAAACTGATCGTCGTATTGATGGTTTTACTTCACGCCGTGTTTTCACTGCCAGCCCAAAACCTTCCCGAGGCGCCTACTCAACTGGTTTCTGATTTTGCAGGAGTACTTAGTGCTTCTGATAGGCAACAGTTAGAGCAAAAGCTTTTGGCTTATGAAGATTCTACCTCCACTCAAATTGCTGTGGTGTTAGTCAATACGACTGAAGGATATGAAGTGGGTGATTATGCGGTACGGTTGGCAAAAAAATGGGGCGTTGGTGGAAAAAAATACAATAATGGTATTATGCTCCTAGCGGCAATTGACGACCGGGCTGTAACTATTCAAACGGGTTACGGTATGGAGGGTGTGTTGCCGGACATCATAACTTACCGGATAATTCAACGGGAAATAAAGCCGTCTTTTCAGCGAGAGAATTACTACCAAGGTCTTGATAATGCGACAACCGCGATTATTGCGTATGCCAAAGGAGAATATAAGGCTGATCCCCGCGAGCGCTCTAGTGAAGGAGGGGGTGTCCCGATTATAGTTATTGTTATAATTGTCATCATTATTATATCCTTAGTTTCAAAAGGTGGTGGCGGCAAAGGCGGCGGAAAAGTGATGACGGGAAGAGGTTCTTCCGATCTATTTTGGTGGACGCTGCTCGGTGGAATGGGACGAGGTGGCGGAGGTGGATTCGGCGGCGGCGGTGGCGGTGGATTCGGCGGCGGTGGCGGCGGTTTTGGTGGTTTCGGGGGCGGTGGCTTTGGTGGAGGTGGATCTAGCGGTAGTTGGTAATAGATGGTATTGAATATAAAAAATGTATAAATGAAAAAAATAATTTTAGCAGCGTTGGCTGTTTCTCCGATAGCGATTTTCGCGCAACAAGATTTTACTTTAAATGGAAAAATTGGTGGCACTTCTACAAATGCAAAGATTTTTATCCAATACCGTGATAACGGTCAAGGGGTGATAGACTCGGTAAATGTCAAAGATGGTGCTTTTAAATATCTGGGCTCGGTATCTGAACCCGTACAGGCCGTTTTATTTCTATCTAACAGTGGTGCAACGATGACCGAGTTACGGGAAAGTGAGGAACGCCCTCCGATGAATGTTTTGTTTTTATCGAAAGGAGTAATTCAATTAACAGGTGATGATTTTGCAAGTGCTGTTAGTTCAGGGAATGGTATTAACGAAGACTTTACGAAGTATAAAACCTCTTTATTGCCTATCAATAAGGAATTTGAAGCTCTGGATGCGGAGTTTGCTGCTGCTCCAGAGGAAAAGAAAGAAGATGAGGAGTTTATTGCATCTTTACGCAGTAAAGCGGAGGGTCTTTACAAAAAGCAAACGGCTATTAATGAAGGTTTTGTGCACAATAATCCCGATAGTTATGTTTCGTTAACGATATTAGAAGAATTAGCATCTCCTGAAAATATCACTTCATTTATTCGACCTGCGTATGATAAACTCGGAGGGAATTTAAAGTCGACAACGTTAGGTAAAAGTTTAGGAGAAAAGATTGCGACTATGGGGAAATTAGCGGTTGGGGCCGTAGCTCCAGATTTTACCTTGCCAGATACTGCAGGGAAAGAACTGAAGCTTTCTTCCCTACGCGGGAAGTATGTGCTGGTCGATTTTTGGGCTAGTTGGTGTGGTCCTTGTCGGGCCGAAAATCCAAATGTTGTTGCCGCCTTTAACAAGTTTAAGGACAAAAATTTTACAGTTTTGGGTGTGTCGCTAGACAAACCAAACGAAAAAGATAAATGGATTGCGGCCATCGCAACAGACAAGCTTGAACAGTGGCCGCATGTTTCTGATCTCCTATTCTGGAATTCACCAGTGGTGGAGCTCTATTCTATTCGAGGTATTCCACAAAACTATTTGCTTGATCCTGAAGGTAAAATAGTGGGTTCGAATTTGCGAGGAGAAGAGCTTGAGAAAAAATTGACTGAGGTGTTAAATTAAGATTTAGAAAACGGTTTAATAAGATAGGGCTGATTATATAATCAGCCCTATCTTTTTTATAATGAAAGGATTTCTACGATACGTGTAAGATTCTCGTTAATCTTATCGATGTGTTTAATAGCTTTTCCAAACGGTGTGTATTTTACTTGCCCACAGATTAAGCCAGCCATTTCTCCGCGACGACCCTCCAGAAGGCCTTCGACAGAAGCTACTCCTAATCGACTAGCTAGAACACGATCCATGCAGGTTGGCTTTCCTCCCCGTTGGATATGTCCAAGTATAGAAAGGCGTACGTCATAGTGCGGGAAGTTCTCTTGTATTTTCTCTGCAACTACTAATCCACCTTCTTGATCACCTTCGGCGACTATGATGATGCGCGAGGATTTGTTCTTTCGAGTTTTATCTAAACGCTTCATTATTGCGTCGTAATCAACTTTGAGTTCTGGGATTAGTACAGCCTCGGCTCCTGTACTTATTCCCGAACGGAGGGCGATTAGTCCTGAATCACGGCCCATGACTTCCACGACAAATAATCTATCATGCGATTCTGCTGTGTCACGAATTTTATCAACAGCGTCTACTACTGTATTAATCGCAGTATCGTAACCTATGGTAAAGTCCGTGCCGGCTAGATCATTATCTATAGTTCCAGGTATTCCCATGACAGGAATATCAAATTCTTCGATAAATTTTGACGCCCCGGTAAATGTCCCGTCTCCGCCGATAACAACGAGCGCGTCAATTTCTAATTCTTTTACCTTTTCATATGCTTTTTGACGTCCTTCTATTGTTCTAAATTCGTCGCTTCGAGCTGTTTTTAGTACCGTGCCTCCACGTTGAATAATGTTAGCTACTGATTTAGCGTCCATTGGGAAAATTTCTCCATGGACTAGTCCGTCGTAACCTCGGCGAACTCCAAAAACATTCAAATTATTATAAAGTCCAGCTCGAACTACTGCACGTATAGCCGCATTCATTCCTGGTGCGTCACCACCCGAAGTTAGTACCGCAATATTTTTTATCGTCTTCATGTTGTTTAAGATTGATTATTTCTTTTTAAAAGTTTCTATTCCTTGTTTTAAGTATTCAGCATAGGATGCTATATCATAGTTTGCACCACTTGGGGGGAGGAGTACATTACCCTCCGTGTCAACGATTACATATAAGGGCTGGGAATTACTGTTGAATGTTTCC
>NZ_JABMCQ010000166.1 GCF_013179575.1 Sphingobacterium shayense
CAGGACAAATTGGAGCATTGGAGCAGGCTAGCCATCAGGTAGCGATCACGTTAGCGTCTATGAGCTACATGATGGCAACCGGTATTGCTTCGGCTGCAACCATTAAAACCGGCCACAGTTTCGGCAAAAAGAATATTCAGCGTGTAAGTAGATTCGCGAAAATATCGTACAAGCTTGTCCTAGCGTTCATGATCATCTGTGCTCTCATATTTACGGTGTTTAATCAACAATTACCCCTCCTATTTAGCGACGATCTATCCGTGATTACTATTTCAGCACAACTTCTTATTATCGCGGGGTTGTTCCAGTTATTCGATGGCACACAGGTTGTGGGGCTTGGCATACTTCGTGGAATGGGTGACGTAAACATCCCAACAATCATCACTTTCGTCGCCTACTGGATTATCGGAATTCCAATGGCATATTTTATGGGGATTTATCTAAATATCGGTATCAAAGGAATATGGTATGGCCTTACCCTCGGCCTTTTAACTTCTTCATTACTTCTATACTTTCGCTACCAACATATCATAAAAAAACATAAAAGTAACAATCATCTATCGTTTTAAATAAAAAAACACAAACAACAGACGAAAATTCTGGTTTGTGTTTTTGGCGTGAAACGCATTGTTTTTTAGATAACTCGGTTGATATCCCAATTTTCCAGGTAATCGGCGACTCGCTTTAGAAATGTACCACCTAGTGCGCCATCTATAATACGATGATCGTACGACATTGACAAATACATCATATGTCGTATTGCGATAACATCCCCGTATTCGGTTTCTAGTACCGCTGGTCGCTTTTTTATTGTTCCGACCGCCAATATTGCCGCTTGAGGTTGGTTGATAATAGGCACCCCCATTATATTACCGAACGCCCCAATATTAGTAAATGTAAAAGTTCCACCTTGGGTATCATCCGGCTTCAATTTATTCTGTCGAGAACGGTTTGCTAAATCATTCACCGATTTACTCAACCCAACTAAACTCAACTGATCAGCATTTCGTATTACCGGAACTATCAAATTGCCCGTAGGTAATGCTGCAGCCATACCAATATTGATATCCTTTTTCTTAATGATATTATGTCCATCTATAGACACATTAACCATTGGAAAATCTTTCAGCGCTTTGCATATCGCTTCAATGAAGATTGGGGTGAAGGTTATATTTTCTCCTTCGCGATTTTTATAGTTATCCTTCCATTTATTTCGCCAATTGACAATATTAGTCACATCGGCTTCAACAAACGAGGCTACATGTGGCGAGGTTTTCACACTGTGCACCATATGATCCGCGATAAGTTTTCTCATACGATCCATCTCAACAATTTCATCACCGGAGGAGTTGATCGTCGTTGCCCTCGTACTATCAGGACTACTAATTACTTCCGGGCTAGGTATCTGTGTCGGTTCAACAGCAGCTGATTGCTGCTCCTTACTTATTTTCGAATCGCTGGTTACAACGGAACCACTTCGGCGCTCTAAGAAATCGAGAATATCTTGTTTGGTAACTCTACCTTCAGATCCCGACCCATTAATACTGTCAAGTTCAGCTTGCGTTAAATTTTCTTGTTGCGCAATATTGCGGACTAATGGTGAATAGAAACGTAGCCCATTGCTAGGTGTTGCTGATGTTTCAGACTCCTGCGGAAGCAATTCCGTCCCGGGAATAACCATATTGACATCATTTCTATCTTCCTGAGTTGTAAAATCATCTTCTGTCAAATTTGGAGACTCCTCCGTTAGCAGCACAGATTCTTCATTTTCGTCTGCACTGTGATCAATTTCCTTGGAACTCGACCGTTCTGTATCCTCATTGACTAATGGAACATCTTGCTCATCATTTCCTTCTACTTCTATCCAAGCGATAATATCGCCCACTTGAGCAACTTGATTCGGCTCGAAGAGAATCTTTGATAGTTTCCCCGACACTGGAGAAGGTACCTCAGAATCAACTTTATCCGTCGCTACCTCAGCCACTGTATCATCTTCCTCAATATGGTCACCAACAGACTTTACCCACTTGGTAATAGTTGCTTCCGACACACTCTCGCCCATCTTTGGTAATACCAATTTATATATTGCCATATATGCTATATTCGTTGAATGAATTACTAAATTAACATTTTATCTACATAATTAAAGGAAACAAAATATAATAATTAAATAGATATTAAATGCGAAATATTATTCTGTTATAAAGATTGTTCTTTTTGAAACAATTTCCACAGCATCGTGAGTCCCGCCATTCGTGTACGTTCAATATTCACCGCCCGGTCATTTTTAAAGTAGAAAGTTTTTACTATAGTTTCCCGACGCCCCACAACAGCGATACATACGGTACCTACAGGTTTATCAGCAGTGCCTCCGGAAGGGCCAGCAATACCTGTCGTCGCTATAGCATAATCACTTTTATACACTTTTTTGGCACCGTTAGCCATCTCCACAGCAGTCTGCTCACTAACTGCACCATAACGCATTAATGTTTGTTCATTAACGCCCAATATGTCTACTTTTGCGGTATTTGAATAGACGACAGCGCCTCCCTGAAACATTCCACTCGCTCCTGCAATCGCTGTCAAACTACTCGCTATTGCACCTCCAGTACAGCTTTCGGCAGTTGCAAAAGAACAGCGTGAGGTCACAAATCTTTCTACAATTACCCGTTCGAACGAGCTATTCTCTAAACAGACAACATGCTCACCTAAGCAACGCTGTATCTCCTTTGCAAAATATTCCGTTTGTCTTATAACTTCCTTTTCATTATCGCCCTGCGCTGTAAGGCGTAATAGTACAGCGCCCAAACGCGGCAAATAGGCGAGTTTAATAAAAGCGGGCAATTCTTCTTCTATCGAGGAAATTGCACTGGCCAGATGAGACTCTCCGATACCGACGGTAAGTATATAAGAATTATAAATAAATCCCTGCTTACTAATACTTTTTAAAATAGGGATTACCCGATTTTCCATTAAGTACTTCATCTCATAGGGAACCCCTGGCATAAACATATAATATTTCCCTTTTTCTTCAATGGCCATTCCTGGCGCTGTACCAACATCATTGAACAGCACAGTCGCCTTCGCAAGTACATCAGCTTGTTGCTTATTAATTTCAGGCATATTGGTAAACCCAAGTTTCGTAAAAAAAGCACTGACATGCTCTAGTACTTCTTGATTACGGATAATATCAGAATGAAAATAGGAGGCTATCGTACTTTTTGTCACGTCGTCTTTGGTTGGTCCCAATCCGCCGGTGACGAGAATAATATCTGCCCCCTCAGCGGCTTGATCGAGACCTTGGCGTATTGCATCCGAGGTGTCAGCGATGGATATAACTTGAAATAAAGGAATGTGTAAAGCTGTTAGTTGATTGGCAATCCAACTAGAGTTCGTATCGACAATCTGACCATTCAGGATTTCGTCGCCTATGGTAATTATCGCTGCTCTCATAATGAAAAATGGTTTATTTTTTTAATACCTATAATGGCTCTCTCGTTTTGAAAGTTTTAAATCTTGCAATATAGAGGCCTTCGCTCGAATAGTAACATTATAGCTTTTATACTGTCCAAAAGGAGTCCAACCAACCGAAAGATCCCAACAGTGTAAATCTCTATAAATGTTAAAACGTGTCAAAGACAACGCTTTTTGTCTAAAGTCATATCCTGTATTGAATTGTACTTTCCATTTCGGAGTTACATTAAAATCACCGTTTAAATTAACAGTGGCGGTGACGTTACTCTGCATTTTGCGTTCTGTACTATTCCAACTTTTATTATAGTTCATACTGAACGATCCATTTAAGTTCCAAGGAATCTCAAAGTCTACAAAAGCATTAGGATCTGTGCTTATGCGCGCCAAGGCTTGTGCCTGCTCCTGAGTCATATTTGGCATTTGATTGCGTAAGGAATCAATGTTGTCGTTTCTACTTTTATTTGCATTCGGATTCAAACTATAGTCGAATGACATTCCAAAGTTCGTTAAGCGTGCAAGTTTACCATCTTTAAGCGCAAAGCGATCGATACGCACCCCATTTTCGTTGACCACATAGGGATCAAACGTACCATTAAAGTTCAAGTTTATTTTTTCCTTGAATAGTGATGTTCGCCCCGAAAAGCTTATTGTTGAAAGCTTCAGGGAATCGGCCATAAAGTTATAGTTTCCACTGAAAGTTAGTCCTTGCAAGATCTTTATTTTACTAAAGCCGGTACCGGTCGTATCATTATTATTCCTTACTTTGGCCTCGATATTATTATCAATTGAAAAACCAATCCCCATGGATTTACCCGCTGAAGGAGAACCATATATCCCTCCCTCAAAAATTGAATAACGCTCCTGGATACCGTTATCATTGACATAGTCGCGGTAAAACCCGTAACGAGCGTCCGAGAAATCCGGTCGATAGTTCAAATTAACCGATGGTGTAACAACGTGCCGGATCGCCTCGATTTTTCCCATCTTTGGATACATACCGTAAATTTTGGTAGAAAGTCCTGAAGAAACAGAATAATCATACGCCCTGCGAAATCCCTGCACGGTATCCCGTTCCGCCGTAAATCCATTGATTTCGTTAACCAGCTTCTTCCGTATAGATTGAAGATACCAACGTTCTGTATAATTTACCGATGTATTGAATTGAAAATATTTAAAGGCATTTAAACTTAGCGAGACTGGGATATTATGTTGGAATCCGTTCGTAAAATCATTTAAAGATTCCTTTTTAAATAATAACGAATCCGCTGTTGTTATCGTATTACGTCCTTGCAAACTATAGCCTACTGTGATGCGTTGATACCACTTCTGTTCACCCACACGGTCCTTTGAATCAAACGGATTGAAAGAAGCGACATTTAAACTAAACGATGGTAGCTCCAAATTCACCTGGCCAGTAGACATATCTTGGCTATGGCCTAGACGAGAAGTGAAATTTACTTTACCGTCGGCAAACACTTTACCGTAAGCAATTGAGGAAGACATGTTGTTTTTGGTAACGTCTTCGATAGAGTTTTGCTGATTAAAACCTGTGTTGTTAAAATAAGACCGTGTACCAAAATTGACCGAAGCAGAGAACGAGGTTCCTGGATTCGCTTCTTGACGCTGCGTATGATTCCACGTAACGTTAAAATCCTTATTGGTCCCATAATTATCAGTCCCCTCCACTCCGGATTTTGTCGCAGCGTAACGAATATTGAACCCACCACTGTACTTATAGTTCACCATATAATTGGTCCGTACACTCGCCTCCCAAGATCCTTTAGAGTAAAAACTTCCCCTTAGCTCGGAATCCCAATAGTCATTAAAAGCTAAGTACCATCCAAAATCGCGCATTGCGAAGCCACGCGTTGCGTCTTCCCCAAATGAAGGAAACAAAAAGCCAGATGCCCGTTTATTGGTTTTTGGAAAAAATCCAAATGGCACTGCGATAAATTTAATGGGTATGTTTTCGACAACCAGATAAGCGGGTCCTACAATCACATGGTTTTTAGCTAACAATCCTTTGGTAAATTGAATTCCAAAATGGGTATGCGGGTATGGTAGGTTACAGGTACTGTACATTCCCGTACGTAGAGAAAGTTCATCGTACAAATTTTTACGGACGACTTTCGCCTGAATATACGCACCATCCTGTTCTGTCATAATGCCGTAGGTATTCCCTTCTTTGGTTTTATAATCGTAAAGCAACGAATCTACAGATTTAGGTGTATCTCCCGGAAATATAACCACAGGTCGACCGACATATTCACCGTTATGGTCAACAACACCGCTCGCAAATAGTTGATTCGTATTACGATCGAGTCGAATGTAATCGGCCGAAAGTTCAAACTCTTGGTATTTGACTTTTGCTCCTTTGTAAAGATGCAAAATATTTTTGTTCACTTGATTCCAAGAAGAGTCATTAGCGACAATTGTAACCACTGTCTCTAATCCATCTTGGCCTTTCATTACTAAAGTGTCCTGACCTTGGGTTTCCTTTAAATGGTTTTTTGTAGTGTCGTTTACAATTAAAGAAGAGTCCGAAGCGTTACCTATAGTAGTTTTAGTAGTATCTAAAACCTGCGCATTAGAAGCCACAACAGCGATGAATAAAAACAAAATGCTACAGAAAAAACAAGATAACGTCTTCAAAGTAAAATACGAATGTTATTTTTGTGTGAATTTAAACTTTCTAATGGCAAAAATAGTCAAAAAACATTTAGAAAGCGTGAACGTGAGGCACGAATAAAAAATAAAGTTTGACAGTAGTTTCACTCACTATTTAAACGACGAATACAACGGATATAACACAGATGGTAAAAAAATTAATTTTCAGAAAACTAAATTTGATTGCGGCGGCAATTTTCACCCTATCCTTTACCACCGCCTTTCAACCTATAACTCCCCCAAAACAAGATCAGAAGGCTTCCTTAGACAAAGTCCGTACGATTGTACTTGACGCTGGACACGGGGGAAAAGACCCAGGAGCACGGGGGCGGAAAACAACTGAAAAAGTAATTGCCCTGCAGGTTGCCCTTAAACTTGGCGAAAAAATTAAAAAGGAATTACCTGACGTAAAAGTGCTTTACACTCGCAGTTCCGATGTATTTATAGATTTATATAAAAGACCTGCTGTAGCAAATAAAGCAAAAGCTGATTTATTCATATCGATTCACTGTAACTCCGCCGACGGTAGTAAACGCGTTAGAGGGCGTAATGGAAAATATTATACGCAGACAGTTCGTAGACCGAGCGTTCGAGGTACCGAGACCTTTGTTTTAGGTTTCAATCGTATGGGTAACCAAGACGTTGCTATACGTGAAAATGCTGCAATATTATTCGAAGAAAACTATGAAGAAAATTACGGCGGCTTTGACCCTAAGGACCCTTCGACAATGATTGTCTTTCAACTCCTTAAAACACAGTACAGAAGAGAGAGCATCCGCTTGGGTTCCTATATGCAAGATGAGTACGTTCGTTCCGCTAGAAATAACCGCGGCGTGCAAGAGCTTTCCTTAGCCGTATTAAAAACAGCTGGTATGCCGGCGGTCTTGACGGAAATTGGTTTTATCAGCAGTCCAGAGGAAGAAACCTATATGATGTCATCCAATGGACAAAATGAAATTGTAACTAGTTTATTTAATGCAATAAAAACATATAAAACGTCAGTAGAGCGATAAAACCATAAACTTTTAGTACATTAGTTTGTTCAAAAACTATCTTATCTACTCTTATTCAGGTCATATTTTGAAGATAACAAACGAAACAAAAGTCGGCATCATCACAGTGGTTTCTTTAGCTCTATTATTTATAGGTTATAACTTCCTGAAAGGTAATGATGTATTCAGCAGCGAAAACGAATATTACACAGATTACGATAATGTCGACGGACTATCGACTTCAAAACCAGTTGTTGTAAATGGCTACCAAATTGGTCGGGTATCCCGAATGAGTTTGTTAGATAATGGCAAAATCCGGACACACTTTAAAATCAAGAACGATTATGCTATCCCCTCCAATACTGTTGCGCGTATCGTGAGCGCCGACTTATTAGGGAGCAAAGCTATCGTGTTTGAGTTAGGGAATAGTACGACACTTGCAAATGATGGCGATCCGCTCCTGTCGGACGTACAGGCGAACTTACTAGAGAAAGTGGAACCGCTTCAAAAGAAAGTGGAAAATTTAGTTGTAAAACTTGATTCCGTTCTTTCAGCAGTAAATACCGCGCTTGACGATGAGTTTCAACGTGACTTCAAAAATAGTCTACATAGTATATCCATATCTCTAAATAATATGGAACGAATCACAAGCGACGTCGAAGGATTAATGGGATCAGAAAAAATTCGTTTGGCGAAAATTATGCAAAACCTAGAATCCATTACCGATAACTTTAAAAACAACAACGCCAAGATAAATAGTATACTTGCAAACCTCGACAACCTTTCAAGCGATTTGTCAAAAACCGAGATCAAGGCAACGATTGACAACGCCAATCAAGCGATGAAAGACGTGCAAGCGATCACCTCGAAGATTAATAACGGAGAAGGAAGCATAGGCTTATTACTCAACGACGACAAACTTTACAACAATTTGAATAGCGCCTCCAGTGAACTGGACAGTTTATTAATAGATGTAAAAGAAAGGCCTGGCCATTATATCCGTTTAAGCATATTCGGTAAAAAAGATACAAAATAATAAATACCACGAATTCTTAAATATTCATTGACCATCTTACTAAGCTCTACATGCAGTTAAAGCTATATATGTAGGGCTTTATTGTTATACAAAGATTAAAGGCTAAATATACGCTTTGTGTCAACCGCATCTTTTTCATAAACCTATTGATCTAAATTCGTTCGATCAATCCTCACTCTTTGCAAACGGGGTAATCCTATTCCTGCATCCATTGGCTGTTAAATTTTCTTCTACCAAATAACAAGGGCGAAACATTAAGTTTCGCCCTACACATGAATAATAAATAACAGCTTCTAGTACAATTACTTATTTTGTACTAGAATACCATTCGAAAGAACAATTTGCTGCTCAGGAATATATTCTATAGCATCATCCGAGGTCGCCTCCACAGTAAAGAACGAATTCGCGTTTGCGATATGTGTACCTGGGTATTTTCTATCCAAAGTTTCTCCGTTTCTGAAAAGGTCGAACTTACGGTGCCCTTCCCACGCAAGCTCTAATTGGCGTTCCGCGATTACGACATCTAACGCTGTCTGACCATTCAAATTCCCGCTCGTCCATAGCCCTGCTTCTGGAATACCGGCACGCTTACGGATCACATTTACATCTGCAAGCGCAGCATCTGTATCACCCAGCTTTGCTCGCGCTTCGGCCCGAATTAAATAAATTTCCGCTAATCGGGAAATGATCGGAGACCAAAGGTGTGGTTGCCCTTCTTGCCCTGAACACTTCAGTATATAGTATTTCAAATACCCATTCCGGTTGTCTAATTTTTGATCGATAAGCACCGTTCTCGTTTTACCGTCCTTATCGATAAAGTATTCAAATGCTCCGGCGCCATTTGACACTTTTTGGAGCTTCCTTGTTGTGCCTGACTCTACGTAAGTATAATCCGTTCCACTCTTTTTGACAACAACACTAGCATACTTATAATCATCATTTACATAATAAGCATGAAGCTCATTTGGATTAGAAACAACTGGTGAAATCATGTTGTAGCGTACGTCCTCTGGGTATTTGCGAACGGCTTCCAAATAGGAACGTGAAGCG
>NZ_JABMCQ010000167.1 GCF_013179575.1 Sphingobacterium shayense
AACACTGTAATTACAGCCACCAGCATACCCACGAAAATATCATGACGCGGCATTTTATTGATAATTCTGAAACTTACCCATTCAAACGTTCCGATGGCTACCATCATCATTACACCAACTAAAGCGGCCATAGGAATTTGTTCGATTACAGGCCCGCCTACTAAAATGATCAATAATATGGTTAACGCCCCGATAATGGCTGAAAGTCTGGCTCTAGCGCCGGCGCTGATGTTCACTAGCGTTTGGGCGACCATCGCACAACCACCCATTCCGCCGAAGAAACCGTTGGTAATATTGGCAATACCCTGCGCTGCAGCCTCGCGATTAGACTGTCCTTTAGTGTTCGTTATTTCATCAACCATATTCAGCGTCAAAAGGCTTTCTATCAATCCAACGCCGGCCATTACAATTGCGTAAGGAAAGATGATTTGTAATGTTTCCATATTGAAAGGAATCTGTGGTATATGAAATGATGGTAGAGAACCGCTTACAGAGGCAATATCAATGACCTTCTTTGTCTCCAAATTAAAGAAATAAACGATTCCAAATACCACCAATATGGCTACAAGGGAAGCTGGGACAGCCTTAGTTAATTTAGGCAAGAGAAATACAATAGCAATAGTAAGTAACGTCAATCCAGCCATTAAGTAAAGTGCCGGCCCCTGCATCCAGGTCGCAACCCCGTTCTGAACAATTTTAAATTGAGCCACTTGTGCCATAAAAATGATGACGGCAAGGCCATTTAAAAAACCATACATGACGGGATGTGGTATCAGACGAACAAACTTACCTAACTTGAAAACGCCAACGAGTAGCTGCAAAACTCCAGCTAAGACAACAGCCGCAAAAAGATATTCCACGCCGTGTGAGGAAGCCAGTGCGATCAATACGACTACTGTTGCGCCGGCTCCGCCGGAAACCATCCCCGGACGTCCGCCTAGAATGGCCGTTACAAGCCCCATTAAAAATGCCGCGTAAAGTCCTGTTAAAGGTGATAGCCCAGCTAGAATAGCAAAGGATAACGATTCGGGGATCATGGTCATCGCAACCGTTAAACCTGCTAATATTTCGTTTTTATAATTGATTTTCTGTTTGAAATCAAACAGATTTATGATCTTCTGCATAAACGTATGTGATATAAGATATAATAGTACCAGAACTGAGTCTTCGGATGTAGTAAATCATCCAATAAATTAATACTGGAAATCGGAACCGTTTTAGCCTAGGATCAAGGCGGAGTAACTGGAGATGATATTTTTATTGTTCTTTTCATTGAGTAGTGCAAAAGTACAATTTCTCATTATGCTACACAATTTCTGTATTAGAAAACACGAAAAAAGTTCTATAAAGTGCGGTTTAAGACAACGACTGCGCATTCGAGAGGACCGCTTAGAAAAGGTTAAATCCTACATTTTTTGGTTAATATTATATATCCAGCGATCATCATTAGCGTCTATCTTTGACAAACCAAATTAAAAGATGAACCGAATCAAAAGAAAAATACGTAAAATGACTATTAAAAAATCGCGTTCAAAAATAAGAATATATCCCTTCTTCAGTTGCTTTGTTTTGTTATGCTTAATGAGTACAGGTACCGGAATCTGCCAGAGTAAACCAGTGATCAAAATAGATCTTGACGAGAGTAGTAGGAAGATCGCTGAAACAAATGAGACAGGATATCTGCCTTGGCAGATCAAACAAGGTATCTCTGATAGCTATACCGTAAATGGAATCAAGATAACGTTCACTAAAATAGGTTCTGCAGCCGGTGAACTGGTTTCCGAATGGTATAAAGCCGGCATGGGGTCACCGAGTTTTGCTCGCTTGATATCGGACGGACTAACTTTAAAGGACAGCGATCCTGCCGGAAAAATCGAAATGCGTATTAGTGGATTACCAGAAGGCGAGAATACCCTGTTAACCTATCATAATATACCGCATAGCCCCGTTGGAAATATATTTAGCTCAATTATTGTTTCCCACGGCGGGGAGCAACAAAAAATTACTCCAAGTGTAAGGGCGCTAAAAAAAACAGATGCAGCAACTGTCTATACGCACTTGCAGGTCTCTAGAGGCGAAGATGCTGTGATCATTTTTGAAGCTGGTGATCAGTCGGAGAAAGTGACAAGGGACTTAATTATAAATGCCATTGAGATTAATACAGCGGATGTGACGATGCTCGCTCATTCTTCCTATCCGAGAAATGCGGATGAGCATGTTGAGCATGTTGACGGTACGATTGAACTTACCTGGAAGGGTGCCCTGGGGGCTAATCGCCATGAGGTGTATGTTGGTACAGACTCTGCGGCTGTTGCAGATGCAACGCCTGCTTCACCGGAGTTTCGCGGAACTCAAAAATTAACTCGTTTTGCGCTTATGGACGTTTACAGTATGGACACCTATTATTGGCGGATAGACGAAATTATTGGTGAAGGAAAAACTAAAGGTCAGGTCTGGTATTTCAGGCCGGCGCAGCTTGCCTTTCCGGAAGCGGAGGGATACGGCCGGTATGCACGTGGTGGACGAGGGGGTGTGGTCGTTGAGGTGACCAATTTAAACGATAGTGGTCCTGGGAGTTTGCGAGAGGCCGTTGAAAACCCGATAGGACCAAGGACTATTGTGTTTAACGTTTCGGGGATTATCGAACTCAAATCTAGGTTAGTATTGAACCAGCCGTATGTAACGATTGCTGGACAGACAGCGCCTGGCGACGGGATATGCATTATCAGTAGTCCGTTTGGTTTTACCGGAAATGACCTTATTGTTCAAAATCTGCGTGTGCGTTTGGGGGCTGGCAAAACTGCGGATGGTATGGGACTAACAGGTGCTAATTTTAGCATCGTTGATCATTGTTCAATTAGCTGGACAATCGATGAAGGCTTTAGTTCAAGAGGAGCAAAAAACATAACCTTACAGCGAACGCTTATTTCGGAAGCGTTGAATACGGCCGGGCATTCCAAGTACGAGAAAGGTAAGATGCATGGATTTGGAGCAAGTATCGGCGGTGAAATCGGAAGCTTCCACCATAATCTTTTGGCGCATTGCTACGGTCGAAACTGGAGTTTAGCTGGAGGACTTAATGGTGACGGTTTTTATACCGGTAAACTGGATATTCGCAATAATGTTGTCTACAATTGGGGTTCCCGGGCTACTGATGGCGGCGCTCATGAAGTAAACTTCGTAAACAATTATTATAAGCCTGGGGCAGGAACAACTCAATTCTATGCATTTATCGGCGATCACGAGAACGTGGGAAAAGGAACTCAACGTTGCTTCTTTCAAGGAAATGTCATGCCCGGTCACTTCGACGAACAGCGACAGGACAAAGGTAGAAAGGCTAGATATTCCAACGGCGATACCAGCTCCTATGAGACCTTCGTAGAGCAGCCTTTTTTTGAACCAAAAGTAACGACACATAGTGCGCGGCTGGCTTATAAAATGGTTTTATCGGACGTGGGGAACACGCAGCCAAGGCTGGACAAACATGATCAACGGATAGTACAGGAAACCCTAGATAGCACCTATTCTTCCAGAGGTAGCATTTCCGGAAAACCCGGTTTTCCTGATCATCAAAATGACGTAGGTGGATACGAAAATTATACGGAGGTTAGTAGAGCTGCGAATTGGGATAGCGATCACGACGGACTGCCAGATTGGTGGGAGAAATTACAAGGCACAAATATTCATTCGACAAAAGGCGATTTTTCAGATACGAATCAAGATGTAGATCGCAATGGCTTTACAGTATTGGACGATTACCTGCAATGGATGTCTAAGCCGCATTTCAGCGCTGCTAGTGGACAAGCAATAGAGGTTGATTTATCAGAATTGTCTCGGGGATTCACAAAGGAGCCGAATTTTAAGATAGAAAACATTGTGAACGGTACCGTCGAGGTTGTCGACGGTAAAGTGATTTTCAAACCTTCTGGAGCTGGTATGGGTTCTTTTGAATTCACTGTATCTGATCACGACGGAGACAGCATGCGACGTACGGTAAACACTCTTAGTGGTGTGATTATATAATGAATGCTACGCAGTAACCTTGTATTACGAATTTGTTTAAAAAAGAAAAATTGTATTAAATAAATAAAAATGAAAAGATCCTTTCACATGTCGACTGCAAGCATATTGTTGCTAGGCACTTTATGCTCGAGTATCGCAACAAATGCACAAGAGAACAATGGGACAATAATACAGCCGGAAGTGGGGCAGATCCCCCCACATCCGCCACGCCTACCCGAGGGAGCGATTCCTGCATTTCCAGGTGCGTGGGGAGGAGGGATGTTTACGACCGGCGGACGCGGGGGAGCTGTTTTGGCAGTTACCAACTTAAATGATAGTGGTCCGGGGAGTCTGCGGGCTGCTTTAGAAACCAAAGGACCACGTATTGTAGTTTTTCGAGTTGCGGGGACGCTGAAGGTAAATGGTGATTTAAATATTAACGATCCTGATATTACCATTGCCGGTCAATCGGCGCCAGGAGATGGTATTTGTATAGCCGGGACATTGAATATTAATACGCATAATGTTATTATTCGACACTTGCGGGTGCGTCGCGGTGTACCGGTGGGCGGTCAAGGAGATGATAATATAGGCGGAAATCCGCATCACCACATTATTATTGATCATTGCTCGACCAGTTGGGGGATGGATGAAAATATTTCGCTGTACCGGCATATGCGTCCTTCACTAGATGGAAGTACACAAATCAAGGATCCGGTCGAAAACAGTACGATTCAATGGACGATTTCCAGTGAAGCTCTGGATGCTAAAGGGCATGCCTTTGGTGGAACTTGGGGCGGTGACCCTTCTACTTTTCATCATAATCTTTTCGCAAGTAATACGGCACGTAACCCGTCTATAGGCATGTCTGGGCCGTTTGATTTCCGTTATAATGTTATTTTCAATTGGGGGCACCGGTCCATCGATGGAGGTGATGAAACTTCGAGGATTAACCTTATAAACAACTATTTCAAGCCTGGACCGGCAACTAAAGATAATATTCGTTCAGTATTTGCACGCATCGAACAGCGCAGTATGTATTCGCCGGGCAGTGCATGGAAAGAAGGAGGGTGGTATCCAAAGGCTGAGGATCGTCCCGGTAAATGGTATGTTGCCGGCAACGTCATGCATGATAACAAAGATCTGACCAATAACAACTGGTCGGGGATGGTTATCAAAGACGGGGGAAGTGATGGTTCTTCAAATTCAAGAAAAGAACTTGCTCGCGTAAATACACCGTTCGAGGGTTGGCCTGTAGCACCACATCAGGCAGCTGAGGATGTCTTTAACTCTGTTTTGGACAAGGCAGGAGCGACGCTTCCCAAACGCGATTCTGTTGATGAACGCGTTGTTGAAATGGTTCGCAATGGGAAGACGACAACAGCAACGGGTATCATTAAAGATATTTCAGAGGTGGGTGGATATCCTAATTTAACTTACCAAGAGTCAGAGGTGCCTGTCGATTCAGATGGGGACGGTATGCCTGATGCATGGGAACTCAAACATGGACTTGACCCCAAAAACCCTAAAGATGGCGCACTCGATGCCGATGGTGATGGTTATACAAATGTTGAAGAATACTTAAACGGCACTGATGTGAATACAAAAGTTGACTACCGTAATCTATGCAACAACGTAGATACCATATCGTAAAATAACCCTTTAGAAGATTTAGCCCTTGATTAAGAAGCGCTAAGCATTTATAAAACTAGATCCCGGTAGGTATCTAGTTTTTTTATTCAAAAGCGGTTAAACCGGTTCGCCTATCGCGTAGATGTAGGTAGTATATCGGGGGCCGTTACTTTAGCTCATTGTTATTTCAATGCTTTTGTAAGATTATAGCCAACGTTATACCCAAGAATGAAAATTGCTATTATCAGCACTAAGATAAGAATGATGTTTATAAGGTTTTGATTATTCGGTTTTTTCATAACGGAACTTTTTGTAATTGAGCGCTATATATTAATTACCACAGAAGCCTATTTACACGATTAACAAAAATATAAAAAATATTGTTTTCAATTATACACGATCAAAACACAAGAAAATAAAATTCCTTTTGAAGAAAAATGTTAATGCAAAGTCTGAGAAATAGTAAATATATTTGATAGTGGAACTGAGGGAATTGGCATGCGGTGTTGTATTATTCTTAAACAAAACGCTCATAGTATTTTATAAACGAAAAGTGCCGTGCGTGTAACGTAGGAGTTCTATTAATATTGGGTCAGTTTCGTATTATAGATTATACCTTAAAAAAGCACTACAGAAAGATGAAAACAAAATTAATTGTTAATTATTTCCTATTATATTTGCCTTTTTTTTCGCAGATGTTGGTGGCAACAGCAACCTTTTCACAAAAGCATTCAGGGTTAACCGGTTCTGGCGACCGGCCAAATATTATTGTGATTATGGCCGACGATTTAGATAGCCGACAATTGAGTTGTTACGGCGGGAAGAATCTGCAAACTACGCACATTGATCGTTTGGCTACCGAGGGATTGAAATTTAACAACTTGATAGCATCAGAGGCAATGTGCGTACCCACCCGCGCATCGTTATTTACCGGTTTATATCCTGCAAGGCACGGCGCTTATCAGAACCATAAGCCGGTATACAAGGGGTTGAAGAGCGTGGCACACTATCTACAGAACCTAGATTACCGAGTAGGGTTGACGGGAAAGGATCATGTGACAAGGCCGAAGGAAATCTTTCCTTTCCAGATTGTGCCCGGTTTCGAAAAAAATTGCGTCGCGACAACTGATGAATATTTTTTGGATAGTATAGCCGCTTTCGTCAAAAATAAAAATCATCCGTACTGTCTTTTTGTGATGAGCGTAAATCCGCATGCACCGTGGACCGTGGGGGACCCTAGCGAATTTGATCCCGGAAAATTAATCTTGCCACCACATTGGGTAGACACCGAACTCACGCGTAAGCATTTTGCAAAATATCTTGCTGAAGTTCGCCGGTTGGATAATCAGGTTGGTGATATATTGAAACTTTTGGAAAGCCAAGGACAGTTAGACAATACCATTGTTATGTTTCTGGGCGAACAGGGTCCTCAGTTTCCTGGAGGTAAATGGACTCTATATGATAACGGACAGCGCAGTTCGATGCTGATAAGATGGCCAGAAGGCATTGCCGCCTCTGGGGAAACAGACGCTATTGTTCAATACGAAGACATCACGCCGACACTTATTGCGTTAGCTGGCGGAGAAGCGATTGAGGGTCTTGACGGAAAAAGTTTTCTTTCGGTCATTGAGGGTCAAAGCGTAACTTTTCGACGTTTCGCATTTGGTATACATAACAACCGTCCAGAAGGGCCTGCTTATGCAATAAGAAGCATTCGTAATGAAAGGTATAAGTTGATACTGAATCTAAACGCGGATAGTAATTATTATATCAAGTATATGATGAACCCGAACAAACCTAATCTAGCGTATACATCGTGGTTAAATAAGGCCGAGACCGATGAACAGGCGAGATTCCTAACCCAGCGTATAGCAAAACGTCCTTCAGTGGAGTTTTATGATTTGCAACAGGACCCTTATGAGTTGAAAAATATAGCCGACGATGGTCGCTACAAAAAAGATATAAAAGGGATGACGAAGCGGCTTTCGGCTTGGATGAAGGATCAGGGTGACCCCGGGGCCAGCTTGGACGTTCCTATTGATAAGGATTAGATCTTGATGGTAATTTCTTGCCATGGGACAAGCTTCAAAAAATAAATACCATCTATATTTAAAAAAACAACAACTATACGTTTAATCAGATTACGAAATGAATTTAGAAAGCAATTTGGAAGCAAAATTTGAAGCCGGAGTTAACATAGCTATAAAAATACCTAAAAAGAAATACGAGGAAACGGTTGCCTTTTATAGAGATATTTTGAAATTGGAAGTCGAAGAAAAACCTATTAAAAACCCAACAGTTTCTAGAACACACGAGGTAAAGTTTGGTAGTAATATTATCTGGTTAGATTGCGTCGACAATTATACACATTCAGAAACCTGGTTGCAACTTACCGTCCCCGATGTAGAGGGAGCTACAAACTATTTACGGCTAAATGGTGTGGAAACCTGTGATGAAATTGAAGAACTTCCTGAAAACATGCATTGGATTACTGATCCCGCTGGAACTGTATTCAATCTGCAAACCAAATAAAAATATTGGGCAATTTATTAAATCGCTGCTAGTTCTGTACTCGTAAGTGGTGAAGGAGCGGTTATTTTTTGATTGATCTTTCTTTTTTAAGTTTGGGTAGGTGTCAGACCTGAGTTCTTAACAGCCTATTTCCCTTTCGAGATATTGTAAAAATTGGTGTTGTAATTTAGCTTTTATAGTTTCAAGAAAAACTATCGAAATTGGTTTTTATATTGCTTTGGTGTGCAGTTTTTCGATATCTTAAAATG
Organism: Sphingobacterium shayense; assembly: GCF_013179575.1. Lineage (GTDB taxonomy): Bacteria > Bacteroidota > Bacteroidia > Sphingobacteriales > Sphingobacteriaceae > Sphingobacterium > Sphingobacterium shayense. Next base: position 8,415 of record NZ_JABMCQ010000167.1, read on the forward strand.
CCGGTAAAAGTTAGATGTGTTGTCAAAGCCGCTATCCACGGCAATATTTTCCATTGTCATCTTACTATCTAAGATTAGCCGGCAGGCATGATTTAGCCGGACCTCCGTAAGGAAATCAAAGTAGGATTTGTTGGTGATCATCTTAAAATATCGACAAAAGGAAGTTACGCTCAGATTGCTGAGACCAGCTACATCCTCAATAGATATCTTTGCTTTAAAGTGGTTGAATGTGTAGGAAACAATTTTATCAACGCGTTCTTCATCAAGTTTGTTAAGTTTGGAAAAGCCCACGCTGTTCGATATAGGATGATAATCATCTCCCTCTAGTAGCACCTGGAATATGCGAAGTAGAGTTATTATTTTTAAAAGCCCATCGCTTGCTTTCATTTCAAGCAAAAGATCACGTATTTTTTTCTTAGACTCTCCTTCGATAATTAGCCCATTTTTAGCCATACCGATTATTCTATTGATTCCTTGGGTTTCTGATATGTCTAGAAACTCCTTACCCAAACATTCCGGATGGAAGTGAACCACCATTGCCTCTACATAGTTTTGACTTTCCAGGGTGTTCTCACACTTCCAGGTGTGGGGAAGGTTTGAGCCTAGCAAAACCATCTCGCCCTGTCGGAAACTACTGATATTATCACCGATAAAACGAACACCTTCGCCTTTGATGAGATAATGAAGTTCAATCTCGGGGTGATAATGCCATACAGTACCAAAACTCGGTAGAACATCGTGCCGTATACTAAAGGC
>NZ_JABMCQ010000168.1 GCF_013179575.1 Sphingobacterium shayense
CCTCTTGAAGTTCTATTAACTCCGGATTAGAGACAGTCGCAATAACTTGCCCTTTTTTAACATAATCCCCGATTTGCACTTGAAGGGTTTTTATAATACCTCCAATGAGGGAAGTAGCAATTGCTTTATTATTATTGGGTACTCTTAAAAATCCGTTAGCTCTCAATCCAGCTGAAAGCTCCTTTTGTTCGATTAAACCGACTTTGATCCCCACCGTTCGAATTTGCGATTGAGTAAGTGAAACAGTACTTTCTCCATCGTGTTCATCACGGGCAAGATCTAAATTTCTATCATGATCGTGACCGTCTTGCGCATCATGACCATTCGTACAGGCATAAAGAAAAATAAATGTAATAAAGATTAGACTATAGAGTATCAAATTATTTGTATTACGTTTCATGGATGTCTTATTTACTAATTAGAGAATTGATTAGGATTACGATTTCATTAATCCGCTTTATACTGTTTAAATAATTCAGCTGAACGTCAACCGTTGTTTGCAGAGCATAAAGATATTCAACGTAAGAAATTTCTCCTGTACGATAACCTAATTTCGCAGCTCGAATAATCTCAGTTGTATTTGGAAGCGCTTGTTCTTTATAATAGCGAAACTGTGCGAGATATTGGGTGTATAGATTCACGGCATTTCTGAGCTCTGTTTTTAACTGTTCTCCCTGCCACTGCGCGTTTGCCTCCAAAGATCTTTTTTTATAATCAAGGGAGCGGATTTTTGCCTTAGTGGCTCCGAACGTAAGTGGAATAGAAATACCCACATCATAATAACTAAATCTTTGGTCTCGCCCATAAAACTTTTCTACACCATTTTTACGATGCATTCCTATCAACGAGACATTGTTATATCCCAAGGTAAAACTGGGAAGTCCCTTCGCTCTTTCCACTGTTTTCGTTTGTTGGACGATTTTAGCTTCTTGGTACAACATCTGGATCTGGGGATGGCGCTCGATTTCAGAACTGTCAATAAAAGATGTCAGGGTTAACGGATTATAACTCTCTCCATACTGAACAGTAAAATCATCCCTCACCTGCAACAATGTTTTGAGATTTTGATACGCATTTAGCCTTAAAACTTCATTTTGTTGAGACATCAAGTCGATCTCTCCCTTCTTGGTTATTGCCGTGTTAAGATCCAGTTTACCAATGTCGCCCGTTCTATATCGCAATTTTGCTATCCTTATAAAATCTTCATAAATACTATCTAAATTATTTAACACAAAGGTATTGTGCTGCAAATATTGCAACTGATAAAAACAACTCCTGACCTGCATTTTTATTTCATTCTCTTTAGAAAATTTATTTATTTCCCGTTCTTTTACCTGCTCTTCGATAAGCTTTTTATTTGCCCCAAACAGCGTAGGAAATGGAATTTCCTGAGAAATTTGAATACCATCGTTATATTCGAAACCGTCGCTGTTACCGTATTGGAAATTCACGGCGGTTTTCGGCAACTCAAAGGCAGTCTGACTTTGAAAGGCTTTAATTTCTAAATTTTTCGACTGAATTTGGGAGTTATTCCGCAAAGCGATTTCGATTGCTTTATCTACATCTATAATTTGTGCGTTACCGGTTTTCATAATCCCACAGAACACAAAAAGTAACAAGATCGGTGTTATGGCTCTCAATTTGCTATTATGAGAGGATCTACCCGTTTTCATAAATACAAAATATAATAAAGGAAGCACAAAAAGGGTTAACGCAGTCGCCGAAAGTAAGCCGCCTATTACGACAGTGGCTAAAGGTTTTTGCACCTCGGCTCCTGCACTGGTACTCAATGCCATCGGTAAAAATCCCAAGCTAGCAACGGATGCTGTCATCAATACTGGTCTTAACCGTGTTTTCGTTCCGTCGATAATTCGTTGCACGATATCATTACAACCTTGTTTCTCCAATTTATTAAATGTTGCGATTAATACAATTCCGTTTAAAACTGCCACGCCAAATAACGCTATAAATCCAACGCCTGCGGATATACTAAAAGGCATATCTCGTATTAACAGCGCGAAAACACCCCCAATGGCACTCATCGGAATCGCGGTAAACACTAAAAATGCTTCTTTAAATGAATGAAATGTAAAGTAAAGAAGAGTAAAAATTAAAAGCAATGCCACAGGTACAGCGATCAACAGCCGGCCGACTGCTTTTTCCAGATTTTCAAATTGGCCTCCATAAGTAAAATAGTAACCCGTAGGTAGATCAACTTTTTCTGTCAATTTACCTTGTATTTCCGTCACTACACTCGCCACATCCCTTCCCTGTACATTAAAACCTACGAATATTCTGCGTTTCCCTCCCTCCCTACTTATCTGCGCCGGACCAAGTCGATAATCAACATTAGCTATCTGCGAAAGAGGAATTTGATCTCCATTAGAAAGTGGAATCAAAAGGTTACTCACATCTTCAATGGAGCTTCTATAAGCGTCATCAAGCCTAACTACTAAATCAAATTTACGTTCATCTTCGTAGACTACTCCTGCTACTTTACCCGCGAACGCTGTGCTGACAATATCATTCACCATTTCTACATTTAAACCATAATTAGCAACTCGGGTACGGTCGTATTGAATATTTATTTGTGGTAGACCTGCGACTCGTTCTACTTGTGCAGCAGATACACCATCTACTGATTGTATGACTTTCTTCACCTCGTTTGCGTAAACGAGTAGAGAATCCAGATTTTCACCAAATATCTTTACAGCTACATCTTGTCTGATACCGGTCATAAGCTCATTGAAGCGCATCTGGATTGGCTGATTGGCTTCAAAAAATACACCTGGAATAACCTCCAATCTTTTCATCATTTCGTGTGAAAGTTCATCATAAGTTCTCTTGGTTTTCCACTCCTTTTGAGGTTTCAGAATTACCATAATATCTGTCGCTTCGGGTGGCATTGGATCTGTTGGCACTTCCGCCGCCCCAGTCTTACCGACAACCATTTTAACTTCATCAAACTCCTTGATAATTTCGGACGCCTGCATCGAAGTTTCTAGACTCTGGCTCAGAGAAGTACCTTGTGGTAATATGCAATGAAAAGCAAAATCGCCTTCCCTTAGTTTTGGAAGAAACTCTCCTCCCATTTTTGAAAAAAGAAAAATCGATAGAAGAAAAAATCCTACGGACAAGGTGATAACGGTAAATTTTATGCTCATCGCTTTTTCCAGTAACCTCTGATAGGCCTTTTGAAGATATTCCATCATTTTATCTGAAAAATTTTGCTTTACGACCGGCCTTTTGGATAAGCACAAAGCACTCATCATAGGAATATAGGTAAACGAAAGGATTAAAGCACCTACAATCGCAAAACTTACTGTTTGCGCCATCGGAGTAAACAGTTTTCCTTCAATTCCCACTAGCGTCAATATCGGAATATAGACAATAAGAATAATAATCTCCCCGAATGCAGCACTCGTGCGAATTTGTCTTGCGGACTGATAAACTTCTTCATCCATTTGGTTTTGCGTTAACCTAGATGTTGATTTGCGAATACCTAAATGATGCAAAGTTGCCTCAACGACTATCAAAGATCCATCGACTATCAGTCCAAAATCAATGGCACCCAAACTCATCAAATTAGCACTAACGTCAAACAGCCGCATCATTCCTAATGCAAAGAGCATCGCTAACGGTATAGCGGAAGCAACAATAAGTCCTGCTCTAAAATTTCCAAGAAAAAGAATCAATACGAAAATTACGATCAAAGCACCTTCAATCAGATTTTTTTGAACTGTATTAATCGCTCGTTTTATCAAGTCAGTTCGATCCAAAAACGGTTCTATTACAACATCTTTGGGTAAAGATTGTTGAATAACAGGAATCTTCTCTTTGATATTTTTAACAACAGCAGCGCTATTTTCCCCTTTGAGCATCATCACGATTCCGCCGACAGCATCGACTTTACCATTGTAGCTCATCGCTCCATAGCGTGTAGCGTGCCCAAAGCGAACATTAGACACATCCTTGATAAATATCGGAATACCCCCTTCATTTTTCACAACGATATTCCCCACGTCCTCCAAAGAGTTGACTAGTCCGACCCCACGAATAAAGTAGGCATTCGGTTTTTTGTCTATATACGCGCCTCCAGTATTCTGGTTATTAGACTCTAATGCAGTGAAAACATCCGCGATACTGATATTCATCGCCCTGAGCTTATCTGGATCAATAGACACTTCATACTGTTTAAGAAGCCCACCAAAACTATTGACTTCTGCAACCCCTTTTGTACCGTAGAGTTGACGTGCAACAATCCAATCCTGCATTGTCCGCAGGTCCATTGCAGAATATTTAGATTCACTATTCGTCTTTGGGTGAAGAATATATTGATACACCTCCCCAAGTCCAGTACTTACTGGAGCCATCTCGGGTTTACCGACTCCTTCCGGGATTTGCTCTTCCGCCTCTTTTAACTTTTCACCGACTAACTGTCTTGCAAAATAGATATCCACTTTATCATCAAAGACAACTGTGACGACGGAGAGACCAAATCTAGATATACTTCTTATTTCTTCTACGTTGGGGAGGTTGACGATACTCTGTTCAACCGGAAACGTAACTAATTGTTCAACCTCTTGCCCTGCTAATGTAGGTGTAACTGTAATTATTTGAACCTGATTATTCGTGATATCTGGTTGGGCATCGATTGGAATTTTTGTTGCGCTCCATATACCCCAAATAATGAGTAATAGAGTCATCAATCCAACTATAAATTTATTTTTTATAGAGAACTTTATAATATTATTTAACACTTTGAATTACAATTAATGAAAAATTAATAATGATAAAACGCGACGACTAGAAAATCGGATAAGACACGGCACACCCGTGGCTCAGTTCAATGTCAAACACATCAAACTCTAGTCAACAAAACATTAAAAATCAAGCATTAATTTTTGGCGGTTGCCAAATATCTCCCACGTATCGGGGGACAAACTGGGAGACGTACTGTGGATTTGGTTTCGTGAGTTCTGTTATTTTGATTTCCGAAAAATTGAAAACATCCCAATAAAAAACTCCACCTAAAACTGTTCCACAACAGCTACACAAACAGAAGGGACTACACGAATCGGCTAATCCGGGATGATCATGATCCTTTCCGTGTGCTAATTCTTTAGAATGATTATCTAGGAATGAAGCTTCCTGCCCATAGGTATCTACGCACGGCATTAGAAATAATGCCTGCAAATAAATGACCAATATGGCTAAAAAAACTCTCATCTTCTCTGGTAAAGTTAACAAAAAAAAAATGCAATGGTATTGCATTTTTCAGTCGTCAACTGATCCCCTATCAATAAGTTGCGTTACCACATCATCGATCAATGGCCGGCAAATAATCGATCAGTAACTAATTAAATGAAAAATCCAGATGCTTATCTTCCAAAAAAAGGCAAACTCTTGGAGTTTGCCCTAATTATTTATCAATTGAAGAATTAGTTTAATTCAAATTTGTAACCGACACCCTTGACCGTCGCAACATAACTATCACCTATCTTTTCGCGTAACTTACGAATATGAACATCAATTGTGCGGTTCGTTACCACAACAGAATCTTCCCAGATCGCTTTCAATATTTGTTCTCTGGTAAATACTTTGTTCGGCTTGGAGGCTAACAGATATAACAATTCAAATTCTTTCTTAGCAAGTGTTATACGCGCATCGTCACGATAAACTAAAAACGAATCTCTGTCAATTACAAGATCGAGTACTTCTAGTTTATCACCGGTAGGAATCTCTGATTCAGTGCTGTTTCTACGCAGTATAGCATTGATTCGACTCATCAAGGCTCTAGGTTTGATTGGCTTTGCGATATAATCGTCCGCCCCAACATTAAATCCAGCAATTTCAGAATATTCTTCGCTTCTAGCAGTTAGAAACACCATGAACGTTTGTTTAAACTCAGGCATTGAACGCATCAACCGACATGCTTCAATTCCGTCCATTTCCGGCATCATAACATCCAAAATGATTAAATCTGGATTGACTTGTTTTGCAATTTCAATTCCTTCTCGCCCATTATGCGCTTGATAAACTTGATAACCTTCCTTAGTTAAATTGTATGATATCAATTCAACTATATCGTGTTCATCGTCTACCACTAGTATTTTCTGATTCAAGCTCATTGTAGTTTTTTTGCTAAATTATGTACTAAATGGTAAGATAAAGTTAAACTAATGTTATTATATTGTTAACTACTTAACAATATTTTAATTAAAAGTTTTTGCAAGAAATGCCTCAAGCTCTCTGCCTCGAAGGTTTTTGGCAAGAATTCTACCTTTTGGATCCAACAAATACGACGTAGGGATTGCCTTTATTTTATAATCAATAATAAGGTCAGAACTCCATGCTTGTAGATCTGAGACCTGCGTCCATACTAGATGATCATCTTTAATCGCACGCAGCCAGCTTCCAGGATTGTTGTCGAGGGATACGCCAAGCACGGTGAAACCTTTATCTTTATATGCTTGATACTGCTTTACAATATTAGGGTTTTCTTGTCTGCACGGAACACACCAAGAGGCCCAAAAATCAACAAGTACATATTGTCCACGAAAATCAGTAAGTTTTACCGGTTTATTATCCGGCGTAAACGATGTTATCTCGGGGGCTATTTGTCCGACAGCAAGACGTTCCAACTTTTTTGCCTCTTGTTTAAATTGTGTCACGTACCTGTTATCCGAGAATTTATTTTTTATATTATGAGCATAAGCTATTATTTCTTGCTCAGCAATTTCCGGATCAAGCGTACTGATCGCATAAAATCCCGCCAAATTATCTTGCTTACTAGCGAAATCGACCGCCTGTTTAGTATAGATAGACAGCTTCTGCTTAAATTCTGTGAGATAATCGAAACGCAAGGATTCAATTTCCTCCGCCGATTTATCTACTGTTGCTTTTGCAAATGCGGACTGTAACGAATCTTGGACAAAATCTTTTCGTCGTTTATAAGGAGCAAAATCTTTCAGAGCTAGGGTGAGTGGAGATCCTTCGACTTGATAATCATCTGGCTCTTGCATATCTGCAACAAACCGCAACGGTTCACCTGGAGAAAGAATAACTGGGTACTTGTTGTTACCTACCACGATGGAAAGAAGCCGAGGCTGAGTAGCTTCTCTCTCAAATTTAAATTTGTTAGCGTCACCGAGATATACTGAATCCAGTTTTCGGTCCCCCTCGAAAAATGATAACACCTTTATATTCCCTGGATTCTCAATATGCCCAGATACTTCAATAACATCTTTCTGGCTACAGGAGCTAAAAACAAGCAAACCTGCTATCCCAAATAAACTAACGTTTTTAAACATTCCTTTTTCTCCTTATTTCAAAAATTCCTTTGCACGACTTATTGCTTGTGAAAGTCCGTTGCTGTTTTTCCCTCCAGCCGTTGCAAAAAACGGCTGACCTCCCCCACCACCTTGGATATCTTTAGCCAAATCTTTGACAATCAATCCAGCGTTCCAGCCGCGCTTTTTCGCAAGCGCATCTGAAATCGCTACTGTTAAACTAGGCTTTCCATCGAAATCTGCACCTAGAACTAAAAATAAATTATCGACCTCGCCTTTTAACGCATGCGCTAGCATCTTCACTGCGTCAGCGTTCGGCAAATCAACGGTCGTTGCTAAGAAATTAACGTCGTCAATAAGCTCTATCTTGGCCTTTAGGTCGGTGCTCATCGCTAACGAACGTTCTTTTATATTGTTTTCTATTTCCTTTTTCAATTCCGCATTTTCGTCAATAAATTTAGTTACCGTCAATACAAAATCCTTTGGATTATTCAACAGCTCGCGCATCTTTGACACCAAATCAAATTGCTCTTTAATAAGAGCAAAAGCAGCGGTGCCAGTGATAGCTTCAATACGACGCACGCCCGCTGCAACAGCTGACTCGGAGATAATTTTAAAATATCCTATTTGACCGGTGGAAGACACATGCGTCCCTCCACATAATTCTTTAGAGAAAGCGTCTTCAAAGGTAATTACACGTACATAGTCCCCATATTTTTCGCCAAAAAGCGCCGTTACACCAGAATCAATTGCTTTTTGATAAGGTACCATACGCTCTTCTTTTAGAAAAATATTTTCTCGTATCTTTTGATTCACAACATCTTCGATATTTGAAATTTCCTCCGCAGTAATCTTTGCAAAGTGAGAAACATCGAAACGTAAAACAGAGGCATTAACAAGCGATCCTTTTTGATTGACATGATCCCCCAAAACCTGTTTTAAGGCAGCATGAAGTAAATGTGTTGCCGAGTGATTATTTTCTATATCAATACGCCGCAGTTTATCAACGACTGCTTGAAAATCCCCTTGCAAAACCGGCGGAAGTTCATTTACAAAATGAACAATAAGACCGTTTTCTTTCTTTGTATCAGTAATATAAATTTTCTCATTACTATCCGAAATTAAGAACCCGGTGTCGCCGACTTGCCCCCCCCCTTCTGCGTAAAAAGGCGTTAATGAAAGTATTAATTGATATTGATCTTTCCCTTTACTAGAAACTTTCCGGTAGCGTAATATTTGAGTAGTGGCTTCCAAATAATCGTATCCAACGAATTCTGTTTCATCCTGCTCAGAAACGATCACCCAGTCGCCGGTATCAATAGCCGTAGCAGCTCGTGACCGCTCTTTTTGTTGCTGAAGAGCTTGGTAAAAAGCTTCCATATCTACCTGTATTCCTTTTTCTCGCGAAAGCAATTCGGTTAAATCGATCGGAAATCCATAAGTATCGAATAACTCAAACGCAAAATCTCCGTCTATTTTGTCGCGACTCGAAGCAAAAGCTTCAAAACGTTGAATACCGGTAGTCAACGTACGAAGAAAGGATACTTCTTCCTCTAATACAACTTTCTGCACAAAGTCCTGCTGTTGCTGCAATTCATCAAATACACCCGAAAATTGTTCAGCGAGTAAAGGAACTAATTCATTTATAAACGGAGTTTTAAATCCTAAAAATGTATATCCATAACGCACTGCGCGTCGTAAAATACGTCGTATTACATAACCTGCTTTGTTATTTGAAGGTAGTTGACCATCGGCAATAGCAAAACTTACCGCTCGAATATGGTCCGATAACACGCGCATTGCGACATCAGTTTTTTCGTCAGCCCCATATTCAAT
>NZ_JABMCQ010000169.1 GCF_013179575.1 Sphingobacterium shayense
GACGTCAAGCCTAATGATATGGCGCCCATAGCCGCCAAAGCTGATCTCCTTTTCATATGCTCTAATATTTTTTTTCAAGGTCAATAACCTGAGTTTTGATCCGCAACTGGATCGATTGCGTTGTTATAATTTGTTTCGGAAAGTGGAATCGGCCATAGTAAATGCTTTTCAATGACGGTCTTACCTTTTCCGTACGCAATGTATTCATTTACTTCTCCGATACGCTTTAATTCCAACCACCGTTTGCCTTCGTAAATAAATTCATAGCCGCGTTCCTTTACAATCAAATCGATAAAAGTATCTACTGTATAATCCGCCACATCGAAGTCTACTGGTGAGGTCGCTTCGGCCGCAAAACCGTATGCTCGACGATGAACTTTGTTTAACGCTTCCATACTTTCTGAGCTAACCGCATTATTCGCGCGCGAAGATGCCTCAGCATAGATCAACAGTACATCGGACAACCGGTATATTGGAAGGTCGTTTCCTGCAGTACCACGATCCAGAGCATCCGGATCGATATATTTAGAACTGACAAGGGTATTGGGACCCAACCCAAAATTTATTTTATCCCATAATTGCTTTCGAAGATCCTGATCATTCCATTCTAGGTAATTGGCATTGGTCGCATCGCCATGTACCGCATAGGCTCCAGTACCATCCGTTGTGAACAACTTCGTACTCGGGTGGTTAGCTATCCATAATATATAATTCCCTTGGTCTGGCAAACGGGCATACTTCAACGCAAAAATTTCCTCGCTACTTGAAACAATATCAGGCCCGAAAATCTTATATTGAAAATCCTCTTTTGTGCTTACGCTCACCAAACTGAAGCTGTTTTGCATAACTTGCTGAGACTGTTCTGCGGCCTTCGCATATTGTTCTAGCTGTAAATAAACGTCTGACAGCAATGTTTTTGCTGCCCATTTTGTTGGTCTACCACTAACGGAAGCGTTTTCTGGAAGCATATCTGCCGCTACATTCAAATCTTCCTCTATCAACCGATAAACCTCCTCTTCAGTACTACGTGGCAGATCCTTTTCCGTCATCGTTCCTTCAGTGCGTAAGGGAACCCCTCCCCAGTTTCTGACAAGTTGAAAATAACTGAATGCCCGCAAAAATTTAGCTTCCGCGACCAGGCTTTCGTACTCCTCTCCGGCTGGTGAGTTAAGAACTACCAAATTTGCATTTCGAATAGTCAAGTAGAAGTTATTCCAAAAGCCTTCGACTCTTGTTATATTTGCGTCGTCCAACCCTTGGAAATTACTTAATGGAGTCCAGCTACCCCGACCATACATCCAGTCGGATTGACACTCCAATGTTGCTATATAATTGCTCATCAGACCATTTCTAAGAGGCGTATAAATCGCGTTTACAGCTGCTTCGACCTCGGATGGAGTGGTATAAAAATTCTCAACGGCAATTTGCTTAGGCGCTTCAATCAGAGATTTTTCACATGCAGTGAAAAGTAAACCGAGCCCCAAAATATAAAATAGCCTCGTTTTTATATGTCTGTTCAATTTCTTCATGTTTTCGTGTATAAAATTGTTAAAAGCCTGCTCGGATACCAAAAGTGACGGATTTTGCTGACGGATATGAATTATGATCCAATCGGAAATTCGTCTCTGGATCCCACCATGAGTATTCTGTAGCCGTAAATAAGTTCTGACCACTCACGTACACTTGCAAACGTTGAATTTTACTGACGTTCATTGCTGATAGCGGTAGATTATAAGCCAATGAGATATTTTTCAACCTTAGGTAAGACCCATTTTCGATAAATCTATCCGACATTTTCACTGGTGTTGACCGGCTAATACGCGGGTAATCCGCATCAGGGTTATTAGCCGTCCAATGGTTCTCATAAACGCTTTTTGGCATGTTTAACCCGAATCCATAATCCATCGTGTTGGTTATTGAACTCGCATTCAGAATATCATTGCCGTAGGTTCCCTGAAGAAAAAACGAAAATTCAAAGTTCTTATAGCTCATCGCAGAGTTTAGTCCATACGTAAAATCTGGATTCGCATCGCCGATGTACGTTTTATCAGCGGCACTTATCGAACCGTCACCGTTTATATCTCTGAATATTATATCACCATTGTTGTCATAGCCATCCTCTATGTATCCCCAGAACTGACCAACAGGCCTTCCTTCTCGTAATATGCTTGTTGCATCACTAATGATTATCATTCCGATATTATCTCGCAGTACATCCTCGTGGTTATAAAGGCTGATGACTTTATTGTTGTTAAATGAGATATTCGCCTGTAGATCCCATGTAAAGGCCTGCGTGAAGGGCTTAGCCTCAACACCAAATTCAAATCCTTTGTTCTGTACTTTGCCCACATTTTGGATGGTGGAGATGTAACCCATCGAAGCAGGTAGACGGACGTCGCTTAACAAATCCCGGGTGTTTTTCACATAATAGTCTGCGGTAAATAAAATTCGATTATTTAAAACCCCTATATCGGCACCCACATCCAGCTGCTCGGTAGTCTCCCAAGAGAGATCGTTAGGTAATCTGGTTGAGGGCCCAACGGTGTTGTGATAATCGTTTCCAAAAATCGTCTTCCCCGGGGAAAGCAGATTCAAGGTGGTATAAGGGTCTATTGCCTGGCTACCCGTTAGTCCCCAGCTTGTTCTCAATTTCAATTCAGAAATTATAGGTAAGTTCTTCATGAAGTCCTCGTTAGAAACTCGCCAAGCTAACGCGCCTGAAGGAAAATTACCCCATTGACTCCCTGAGGAATACCGCGACGATCCATCCCTACGAAGGCTAATTGTAGCTAGGAACCGATCATCATAGCTGTAGTTGACGCGGCCTAAAAAGGAAATCAATGTTGACTTGATATACGCAGAACCGGGTACTCCTGGGGTCCCAGCAGCGCCAAGATTATGACTTCCGAATATATCTGACAAAAAATCACTACCACTGGCATTCACCGAAGTGTTTGTAAAATTCTGATAAGTAATTCCCGCAACAGCTGCAAGACTGTGCTTCTGGTTAAATGTTCGTGTGTAATTTAGCGTATTCTCATTCAATAGACTTGAGTGTTGTCCTGTGGAGACACTTGCATTTCCAGGGCTGTCAAAAAACTTGGTTGTCGTATAATTGTCGGTTCGCTCATCCCTACTCTCAAGCCCGCCAGCGATCTTAAGTGTAAGATCTGGCGTGATATCATAAGAAATCGATGCATTTATTAGCGCAAGATTCGCTTTAATTTCCGAATTGCTCTCGTTTATCCAATTAATTGGATTTCGTAGATCGGTAGCCAAAAAAGGATAAGCGGTATGCAATACTCTATAGGATCCGTCTTCATTAAATGGCGTAAGGATCGGCGGCGCCGAAATTGCGGCAGCAATCATTGAATTGCCTCTATTTCCGCCCTGGCTATCTCTTCTCCTTGTCGTTAGTTTCGACAAGGTGCTGTTCAGCTCAACGGTTACCTTATCATTGATTTTATGTTTTATATTATTTTGTAGCGAATAGCGGTCATAATCGCTTCCTTTGACGATACCATCTTGGCCAAAAAAACTACCCCCCAAGGAAAATTGAGTTTTCTCATTCCCTCCCGAAACATTTAAGGAACTCGTAAAAACCGGAGCCTGTTGAAAAACAAAATCCTGCCAATCAAAGCCCTGCCCGAACGCTTCGATCTCTTGTTCAGTAAAATAAGGATCCAAATTATCGTTAATAGCTTGCTCGTTATAAAATCGAGCATATTCCTGGGCATTCATTAAATCTAATTCACGTATCAGCTTTTGTGAAGTGTAGCTGCTCTCGAAAGCCACATTGGTACGTCCTTGCTTGCCCTTTTTTGTGGTGATCAGAACGACACCGTTGGCTCCTCTTGAACCATAAATTGCTGTCGCGGAGGCATCCTTCAGAATTTCGACACTTTCAATATCTGCCGGATTGACAATTGTTGGATTTGATCCCGCTATTGGGAATCCGTCAACGACGTAAAGGGGCTCATTACTGCCTTGAATAGAGTTACCCCCCCTTACCCGGACAGACATCGATGGACCCGGAGCTCCTGAACTTTGCCGAATATGAACGCCTGGTGCCCGACCGGCTAATGCCTGAAGTGCATTTGCACTCGGAAAAGCATTCAATTCTTTAGCTTTCACCTGCGAAACCGAACCTGTTAAGTCGGACTTTTTTACTGTCCCGTAGCCGACAACAACTACTTCGTCCAGCTCATCGGTCTTAACCTCCATAGCTAAATCGATGACCGAACGGTTACCGACGGTCGTCTGGATGTCTTTATAGCCGACGAACGAAATTAAAATGATCGACTGAGCATCTTCAACAGCGATCGAATAATATCCTTTTCCATCGGTAGAGGTACGGGTATTTGTTCCTTTTATGGAAACGGTAACACCCTCTAGAGGCTCACCTACGTTGTTTTTGATGTTTCCGGTTATTATTTTTTCTTGAATTATGGACTCGCGCCGGGCGTCATTTCCAGCTGTTTTGGGCAACGTTCTCCTTACTAAAACAATATTTCGGTCCAACTTTTCATAATCCAGATTATGCTTTATTAACATCTCTCTCAGGATATCATCAAGCAGTGCATTTTTTACTGAAATATTCACAGTAGCATTGGTTGGTATAAGCGATTTATCAAAGAAGATATGGTAACCGCTTTGTTTTTCCAATTCGCGCAAAACGGTGGTCAGTTTTCCATTGGTCCTGTGGAGCGTTATCCTCTGGCCGTATGAAAATGCACTGACTTGGAGGGTGCCCACCAGCAGTAAGATCACGGATAGCTTCATGAATAATAATCTAGGTTTTAAACACCTACGGATACGGGTAGGTATAACATAATTTTTATACATTTGTTACAAGATTGGTTGTTATACTATTTATTAACAGGTGTCGACATCAGTCTTCAAGTCTTCTTGACTTGATTATCAGGTGTGGTAGGACACGCCTGATTTTTTTGAGTCTTCGGGGTATCGAAAAAAACTACTTTCTAACTACAACCCTCCTTCCTGTGCGAATAAATTTTATCTGCCCGGTCAATTCGATTGTTTTCAAGACCTTCTCAATGTCGTCGCTTCTTGACATCGAACCCGAAAATCGGTTACCGCTAAAATCATTTTTATATTCGATCTCTACATCATACCAACGGGCGATACTTTCCATCACCTGATAAATCGACGCATCTTCGAAAGAAAATGCCCCGTTTTTCCATGCCAAAACATAGAAAGGGTCTACCTCCGCTATAGTGATGGAACTACCTTGAGGTGTAAAAGTCAATTGTTGATTTGGCTTGATAATATGGCTCTCTCCGTTTTTATAGGAGAGTTTTACAGATCCCTCAATTAGGGTCGTTTGAATTGATTTTCCATAGCTGTTTATATTAAATGTTGTACCTAAAACCTCTAGGATCTGCTGCTTGGTTTTTACGATAAAGGGTACATTCGTCCCTTCAACCAGTTTTTTAGCAACCTCAAAATAGGCCTCTCCTTCTAATTCAACTTCACGCTCGCCGGAATCGAATTGTACCGGGTAGCGCAGGCGTGAAGATGCATTAATAAAGACCTGGGTACCGTCTGAAAGACTCAATTGGTATTCACCGCCCTTTGGTGTAACAATGGTATTATATACCGCCAGATCTGCTGGAGCGTTTTCGTCTATAAAATATTCTACCGAGCCGTCTTTATTTTTCTGAATGCTGTATCCGGCTAATCTAATGAGCGTGTCGGGTTTCAATTTTTCTAAATCGATCTCCGTTCCGTCGGTCAGGACGATTTTAGCTCTATTCCCCCCTGGCAGGATCAGCTCTTTACTCTGGTTAGAAGTTGCTGCATTTTTTAAGGACTGGGGCTGTCTTAAATAATCGATACCTAATTTTAAAACTAGAATTACTGCAGCTGCAGCGATTATCTGGACGGATCTCTTTGTTACCCTCCGCCATAGTTTATAGCTATTATTTTGCGAAATTGTAGCTTGAACACGATGATCAGCGATTATCTTTTCAAAGGTATCATCCGCATTGGGAATACTTCGTGAAAAATCAATTGGCAGCTCAGAGAATTTATCCCAAATCTCCAGAAGGTCATCTTCTGATTTCTGCGTTAATTCATTACGCAGTAAAACTAAATCTTCATCGGTTATCGAATTTTTCAGATACTGACGGATCAAAACAACAAGTTCTTGGTCTTTCAACGTTTATATGATTGGTTAACTATATAAACGAACTGGGCAGTTAAAAGTACTAGTTAAGTTTTATTTATTTTTATATTTTTAGCAACAAGACTAGCATACAAATCCCTTTCATAATTAGTTTCACCGTTTTTGAGGCTGTCAAGAGGTGATTTTTTACCGTATTTTTAGAAATTCCTATTTTGTCCGCTATTTCCTGATAAGATAGGCCTTCAAATTTACTTAGCGCATAGATCTCCTTCTGCTTACTGGGCAAACGAGAAACTGCCTGGCTCCATAATACGCTGAGTTCCTTGCGATCCATGGATTCCTCAGTTTCCTTGTCTTCTTCGCTCCAAGAGCGCCCTAAGTAAGTTTCAAACTTCGACTCGACTATCCTTTTGCGGAAGTCTGAAACCACCAGGCGCTTAGCAATTGTGTATACATAAGGATAAATTGCTGAAGCCTCATCAATTGTCGCCCGATTTAAGAATAACACAATAAAAACCTCTTGAACCAACTCCTCTGCTTCTTCTTTCCGTTTTAAAAATCTAATTGCGTAATAATAGATGCTCTTATAATATGCATTAAATATCTTCCGAAACGCTTTTTGATCGCCCGACTTGAATTGATTAAAATCTACCTGAGTAATCTGAGGTAGTTTTTGACTCGTTTCCCGGTTAATAGTACTATCCATAATAATCAAAATTAGCTCCACTAGGTTTATACGCAGGGTGCTATTATCTTCAAGAAGCAGCCACTATGATTCACAGAGCATTCGTTAGGGCGTTCTCTGCACAAAAAAATAGAAGATAATTTCAGTTTATAACTATAAAGAATGAATTTATAAATATTGCTTTTAATAACTGTCCTGTACCTTCATGCCCTTGTAGCTAAACTAAGAAACAGGGGCTTAAAATAAGGGAACACCATTTTAGGATCAAATTAGCTAGGATAACTGCGGGCTCAAACGTTGCCACCGATGCAGACTTCATCATTTGAAGGTCTATTTTAAAAGATATTAGGTAAGGGCAGCATAGTGAGAACTTCACGTGCAATACAATTACAAAGGATCATGGGAATATGATATTTGAATATATTATTCTGCTCAATGTGTCCACGATCCTCCGAGCTATTGCGGAACACATTCGCAGGCAAATCTTAGAGAACGAGCCCATCCATTTTTTTCTATAAGCTTCTATCCAGCGGGGACGTCCCTTGTCGCTGGATGGAAGTTTATTACTCTAAAATCTATAGGTCACGCTTGCCAGAAAGTTAGCCGGGCGTTGCGGGCGGGCGTAATAGCCGTCGCTTATCCAATACTGTTGATCCAATAAATTATTACCTTTCAGGCTTACTCGAAATTTAGGATGATTATAGTAAACTGTTCCATCTAACAAATAATACCCATCGAGAATAAAGTTATTGGAGGCATCTAGGAAGGAATCAGACACGTATGTAAAGCCCGTTCCGATTCCTAATCCCTTTAACCGGCCGTCCAACAAGACGTATGTTGCCCAAGCATTCACGACATGCTCCGGTGTGCCAAGCGCTCGTTTCCCTTCCACGCTTGCATTCGCTTTAAGAAAACGGTTGTGATTGTAGCCATAGCTGGTTAGTACATTTAGACCTGGCAACGGATTACTCATCAGCTCAACCTCCAACCCCTCGCTTTTCTGCTCACCCTCTTGAAAGTAGAAGTTCATATTATCCACAATCCTATTCAGAATGCTGTTGCTCACTCGGATGTTATAATAGGTAAGTGTCGCGTTGAGTTTATTTCCCAAAGCGATCTTGGTGCCCCCTTCAACTTGATTGGCACGCTGCGCTTTAAACACCGAAACACTTTGGTCGGGCTGTATCTGGTTCCCTACGTTCTTAAAGCCGTTCAAGTAATTTCCGAATACCGACCACCGTTCGGGAAGCACATCGAAAGCGAAACCAACCCGTGGGGAAAATGTATTTTGGGTATAGTCTCCCGTAAGCTTGCGACTAAGTGTGTTGTATGTACCGCCATTTACAAACCGGTCGAATCGTAGACCTAGGGAAACATGCAGCCTGTCAAAAAATGTAAGTACATCGGCTATATAAGCTCCATATGTGTTTTGATTGGTCTGATTAAAACCAGTATTTCGATTTGCTAGTATTGCCTGAACATCTTCTATCCGTATGACGGGCGCCTGGTCAATAGCATTTAGATCCACCGACTCAAAAACTTTCTCTCCATAGCCCAAGCCATCGTACCGTGTATAACGTAAATTACTTACCCAATCTACACCAATTACAGCCCGATTGCGGACTCCGCCAATGGAGAAATCACCCTTGACATTGTGCTGAAAATTATGCCGAGCTGTATTTTCATCCGTAAATGCGCGGAGGATACGATCGACGGAATCCGTATTCCGCCAGATCATATCAAATATATATAGATCATCATACCCCCCATTTCCCCAGGCATATTTGGTTTCCGACACCCAATTGTCTGAAAGTCTATAGTTCGCTTGCAGTAAAATATTGCTCGACTGTTGCTTGCTGACTAGAGAATTGTCGTTCAGGGATTCCTTATAGGGGAGATTCAGGTCCTTAAAACTCGTCTGCTGCAATCCATTCGAAACGAACCATCCAGCTGGCGTGATCCCCTTGTTACTATAAAAATCGGCATCCAATGCCAATTCTAATCGGTCGTTCACCTTATAGTAGACACTTGGCGCAAAAAGCATAGATGTATTACCTCCTTGGTATTGAAAAGAATTTTCCTGCTGACGGGCCACATTGAACCGAACTAGTACATCCTTGTTCGGGGTTACCGGCATATTGATATCTGCCGTCAGCCGGTTTAGGTTCCAGCTTCCGGTGGTATAGCCCACCTCTCCGCCAAATATCTCGTGCGGTTTCTTCGTAATGTAATTGATAATCCCCCCAAAGGAAGTCATCTGTGCAC
>NZ_JABMCQ010000017.1 GCF_013179575.1 Sphingobacterium shayense
TTTGAATTTGAGGATCTTGTGTGCTCCTACAAAGGGACCTATAATTCGAAAGTACACAGTAAACGGCAATTAGAAGATACATATAGGTTAGTCCAAGATAATTTTTATTTTTCCGATGAGGGGAATTTAGATACTTTAAACGCGCGGTATCAAGCGACAATGAAATATTTGGACTCTTTACAAATTGTAGATGATAGCTATTTTCAGTTAATGAAGGATTCAGTTCGGGTATATTTGAGACAGACATTCTCTTTAAAAAGAGCTCAGAAATTGGCGAAGGTAGACCCGTCGCTTTTGCTATCTACGGTCGAAAAGGGTTCAGCGGCGTTTAAGTATGGCACTGCTTTAATTCAAGGTGGAGATAGTTTGTTGGTGGCCTATAAAAAGCTTGTTAACGATCAGATGAAAAACAACGCCATACCTGGTTATTTGTTGGAAGAATATCAGGCAGTTATGAAGCGTATCGACCGGGAGGATATTGCGTTTGACAAGGTGTTGATATATGGCTGGTGGAACAGTGCGAACGATCAGGTTGATCACGTCTCAGACCGCCGTCTAATGTTCCAAAACTATCTTAAGCTCTTTTTGAAAGTTAATACCGTCGATTGCGATGAAGTATAGATAGCTTACGAGTCGTTCTTCTTTCCTTCATTCCAATATATATCCATCTGTTCAAGAGTCATATTTTGAAGATCTTGTCCGTTCTCTGCCGCACGCCTTTCCAAGTATTTGAAACGTTTAATAAACTTTTTGTTTGTGCGTTCAAGTGCGTTCTCTGGGTTTATGCCCACATGACGAGCATAGTTTATTAGAGAAAATAATAGATCTCCAAATTCTGCTTCAGCTCTCTCTCGATTTATCGCTTGATGGTTATTTATATCAAATTCTTCTTTAAATTCATTTAGTTCTTCTTCAACCTTTTCCCATACTTGATCCTTGTCTTCCCAGTCGAACCCCACTCCACGTACTTTGTCCTGTATACGATAGGCTTTAATTAGTGCAGGGAGCCCGTTAGGGACTCCGGAAAGGACCGATTTGTTGCCTTCTCTCAACTTTATTGTCTCCCAATTTGCTTTCACCTGGTTTTCATCGTCAGCAATGGTATCGCTATAAATGTGAGGATGACGGACGATTAATTTTTCACAAACTGAGTTAAGAACATCTGTGATGTCAAATTTTTCTTGCTCGGAAGCAATTTTGGCGTAAAAAAGTAGGTGCATCATCACATCGCCGAGCTCGTTTTTAATTTCATCATAATTTTTTTCCAAAATTGCGTCGGTGAGTTCGTACATTTCTTCAATTGTAAGATGCCGTAGCGACTCCATAGTTTGCTTGCGGTCCCAAGGACAATCAATACGTAAGGTGTTTAGGATTGTGATCAGACGTTCAAATGCCCCGCTAGGGGTATTCTGAGACAGTGGTGCGCGGTGGATCATACTTATAACGTGATAATAAGCTTCAAATATACATGAAAAAGGAACTGTATTACAAATTCGATGCAGTTCGGAATTAACGATTTGAAATGAGCGTTCCATTAACGAGCATAAAAGCCCATAATTTTTAAAACATAAGCCTAACCTCTGATGTTATTGATGTATATTAAATATAACAATTATGGAAACTAAACATAAATATGAGACCGTGGATGTCGCTCTCGCAAAACTGAAGGAGATGGGGTATGATGTTGATTATAACATAGCGTTTGATGAAATATCAGCAGATGCCGAAAACTATCAGGTTGATCATCTCTACCGTTATGAGGGAGATTCTAATCCCGATGACGAATCGACTGTGTACGGCATTTCTAATCCAACAACTGGAAAAAAGGGAGTATTTGTCGCTGGTAATTTATCATTAATTGAAGGAAAAAAAAGAGATATTATTCTTAATTTGGAGCTAAAATTTAAGAATAAACATGTCTAAAGACCTATTTATGGTATTGCTGGGATGCAAACCTGAAGGAAGATTTACTGAACAGCATGATATTTACTTTGGAATAGCAAACGAGCTGCCTGAACTAAAGAATGAAATGATCGAATTCTGGCCTGAAGCGAGAGGTAAACTACACGTCGATGCATGGAAACGAGTTACACACGTGGAAGGCTACCAAATAACAGTCGTGCCTAGAGACCATGTTTTAGAACAAACAAAAAAACTATTTTTTGTTAATTTGGGTGGGTATCGAGAACATGATTTTGAAGAGTATCACTTTAAACAGCTTATAGCGGCAGATACACTACAAGAGGCTAGCAAGTTGGCGAAACAAACGACTTTTTTTGCCAATCACATTTCTCCACATATTGATGACAAATATGGACTAGACGTTGATGATGTGTACGATGTTGAAGATATTTTAGATCCGTTATTTCGAACACAGTATAAGCTAAATGTTTTACCAGTCGAGCAGCAAATCGTTGATCATCCGATAATCGGTTATTTGAAGTTCTCGGACTTATAACGGTGTCGGATATATTTCAGAAGAAATTTGATTATTGTTGACGTATTAAACCGTGTTATTGGTTTAGCCAGCCCGGAGTAATCGAACGAGCAAAGTGCTTAAGATGCACCTTGCTCGTTGGCGTTTATTGTTAAATACCCATTTCCTGGATAATGAATTGGGCATTATCAATTTTTTCCGCGACCCATAGAACGTAGCGGATATCAACTCCTATTGAACGGCTATAATCCTCATTCCAAGCGAAATCGTTGATCGTAGCATCATACGCCCTATCAAAATTAACACCTATTAATTCGCCATGTGCATTCATAATTGGGGACCCAGAGTTACCACCAGTAGTATCCATATTATACAGAATATTTACAGGAACATCATTCAGTTCTCGCTTAGCATACGCGCCGAAGTTTTTTGCCAGCCATGCCGTTTTAATAGTTTCGGGGTAGGCATATTCGGTAAGGCCTGAGTTGCCTTTTTCGATCAATCCTTTTATCGTGGTGAAGGGGCCCATATACGTTGCATCTACTGGACTATATCCTTTAATATTACCAAAAGTAAGTCGGAGGGTCGAGTTCGCGTCAGGTATGAAACTTTTGGATTGGTATTTTTCCTTGACAGCGACATAATCGCCCATTAACCTATTTAACACACCTTCTCTGCGTTTTTGCTCGTCTTCAAAGATAAGAAGCTCTTTATCAATGTCTATTTGGATAGATAGAAGGTCGTCTGTATAGTTTTTCAACGATTGCACGTCTTTTAAAATCCATTCAAAGACCTGCTCCTTGTCGTTCAATTTTGAACTTTCTAACGCTGTAACAAGCTGTAAAGCGGCTTCCTGTTTTGTAGTGAGTTTATTTGAATCGAAATATGTCAATTTATTTTCACTTTGAAATGAATAAGCGTCTTCAAACATACGCGTCCCAATATTTTTATCTACTTGGAGGTTGAAGCTGTCGTAAATACCATCCAGAAAATCTTTGACTTGTGCTAAATTAAGTTGAAAAAACTCTTCTTGAGCTTTTGAACCATTTTGTTTTTGTACCGCTTCTTTGAAAGCATTGATTGTATTTGCTACGCGCATTAAGCTGGAACTGCTATACAGATTGTTAAACCATAACTCTTTTAGTGCCGTTTTTTCGACCGCCTGATAATAATCGTCGATATCCTCCATTAAGCGACCATATCGCTGACTGTATTTAGAGTTACTTTCGATGAATTTTCTAAGCGCTTCATCTTCCTGATATTTTTGTTCCACCAATGCTAGATTTTGTAGTCCCTTTAGTTTACCGCGATAATTCTTCATAACATTGGCATTTCGCTTCATTCGCGTTGCTAAAGCAAGCTCGACTGCAGGATCATCCTCTGAGACAAGAGACATTTGTTGATTTTGATAATCATAAAGATCAGAAGTGTATGGAAGTAGATATCGTTCTTGATAGTCCATGTATTGCGCTGGTCGATGTCTAAAAGTACGGCCGGGATACCCCAATATAAAAACGAAATCATTTTCATTTACTCCTTTTGGATTTACTTTGAGGTGCTTTTTAGGTCGGTAAGGAACGTTTTCTTTTGCAAATTTCGCTGATGAACCATCAGGGGCTACATAGGCGCGTAAGAAAGAAAAATCTCCGGTGTGGCGTGGCCAAACCCAGTTATCTGTTTCTCCTCCAAATTCACCAATATCCTGCCGAGGGACATATACCAATCGAACATCTTCAATTCTTTTATATTGAAAAAGCACGTAACTTTTGCCGATGAACATTTCGGATACTTCGGCTTTGATCGTTGGATCGCGTTTTTCCGCTTGTTGTGCTATTTCCGCACGCTTTTTATTGATTGCGTTAATTCGGTCTTTCGGATCGTCAATATTTTCTACTGTCTGGAGCACTTCGTTGGAAACGTCTTCGTAGGAATCTGTAATTCGAATCGTTAGACCTTGCGCCTGAATTTCATGCTCTAGTCCGTTTGCAACGAATCCGTTTTTTAAATAATTGAACTCAGGAGTGCTTGCCAGTTGTACTGCACTGAAAGCACAATGATGATTTGTGATAATCAATCCATTCGGAGAAACAAACGATCCTGTACATCCACTCACTTGAACAAGCGCGTCAACCAGAGCAACTTCTCCATTAGGATTATAGATGTCTTTCTCTGCTATTTTTAGGCCGGCTTTTTTCAGGCCTGCACGACTTAGTTCACTCATCGGGAACATGCCTTCGTCAGGAATTGATGCAGAGAAATTAAACATGCTTACTCCCAATAAGAGACTGCAAAGTAGATTTCCTTTCGATTTTAACTTGATCATAAACTTCTAATTTAGCGTGCTCCAAAGTTAAGAAAGATTTTGGTACTAATATTCGATAGATGAAGTCTGCTTGCGGCTTTATAGGTTATAATTATATTTGAAGAAAATGCGCGATCGGAGTGCCATAGATGATCCTTAAAGTTGTACCTTTGTATAGTTAAAATTTATCGAATGACACTTGTTCAATTAGAATATGTTATAGCGGTTGATACTTATCGCAGCTTCGTTGCTGCTGCTGAGCACTGTTTCGTGACCCAGCCAACCTTAAGTATGCAGATCCAAAAATTAGAGGAATCCTTAGGAGCTAAGCTTTTCGACAGAAGCAGGCAACCTGTGGTCCCGACGGAAGTTGGAGAAAAGGTTATTAAGCAGGCTCGATTGATTCTGATGGAAAGCAAAAAGATAACTGAAATACTCCAAGCGGAAAAAGGGGAGATCTCTGGTGAACTGAAAATTGGAGTGATACCAACGGTCGCGCCTTATTTACTTCCCGATATCTTAACATTGTTTCTGAAAAAATATCCTAAACTCCAGATGCAGGTCTGGGAGCATACAACGGAAAGAATCATACAAGAACTCAAAATGGGAAGGCTCGACTGCGGTATATTATCCACCCCACTTCAGGAATTTGGTATTGAGGAGACACCACTTTATTATGAATCTTTTGTGGCATATGTTTCAAAAAATAGTGCGCTTTATCAAAAGAAAATGCTGACTAACGAGGAAATCGCCGAGGAGAAGTTATGGCTTTTGAATGAGGGACATTGTATGCGTGGACAGGTATTGAATCTCTGTCAGTATAAACATAAATTAAGCAACGAGGGAACCTTTGAATATAACACGGGATCTGTTGAAACGCTTAAACGTATGGTCGACGTGAATTCCGGCATAACAATCCTGCCAGAAATGAGTATTTTAGGATATGAAGAAGAACAGCTTGATCATGTTCGATATTTTAAATCCCCCGAACCAGTTCGTGAAATTAGTTTAGTCACTACGAGTAATTTTGTTAAAAAACAGGCTGTAAATGCTCTGAAAAATGAAATTCTCAATATTGTTCCTGAGCGATTTAAAACTAAGAAACGTAAAGAAATAATGGGGTTTGAACTTTAAAAACTAGTATAGATATTCATGAAATCTAGGATTCATAAAAAATTAGAGCAGGTAAATAGGTGGAGAATGCAAAAAATTTCCAATCGAAATTTTTTGATTATTCTTTCGGTCGTCGTGGGAATTATTGGTGGACTAGCGGCAGCGTTACTTAAGGGGTTAACCCATTTTATTGCTTCGAGTCTTCAAAACGATATCGAGTGGCAATATAAATATTCATTTTATCTGATTTTACCTCTAATCGGAATATTGTTAAGTGTGCTATATGTTCGTAAATTTTTAAAAGGAAAGAATTTCGAACATGGTATAACACCAATTATCTATTCAATTTCCAGAAGGTCTTCTCGAATTGAGCCTCACAATATTCATTCTCAAATTATTACTAGTGCGATAACCGTTGGATTCGGAGGTTCCTGTGGGCTTGAAGCTCCCATCGCTTATAGTGGTTCGGCAATCGGTTCTAATATTGGAAGATTTTTCGGTTTACAATATAAGGAGATTACAATGCTATTGGCATGTGGTGCCGCAGCAGGAATAGCCGGTGCTTTTAATAGCCCCATTGCTGGGATGATTTTTGCGATAGAAATATTGCTGCCCGAATTTTCTATTCCAGCATTTATTCCGCTCTTAATGTCTGCTGCGCTTGCTTCTGTGATTTCACGTTTGCTATATGCGGAGCCTTTATTTCATACGGCCAGTACAGAATGGGAGGTATCAGCTCTGTTTTTCTATATACTTTTGGCGGTTATTGTTGGTTTATACACGGTCTATTTTGCAAAAATTAGTACAGTTGTCAAGAATATGTACGCGAAAGTCAAAAATCCATATGCAAAAGTATGGATGAGCGGGGGCTCGCTGGGAATAATGATTTTCCTATTTCCTGCTTTGTATGGTGAGGGGTACCTAGCGATTCAACAAATGCTTGATGGCAAATTTGACGCCATTGTAAAAAATAGTTTATTTTCAGATTTTAGTCATGTCGGCTGGGTAATTATTTGTTATACTGTTCTTACGTTATTTGCTAAATCATTTGCCTCATTATTTACGTTGAGTGGGGGGGGGAACGGAGGGATTTTTGGGCCCAGTTTAGTAATGGGTGGCTTGTTGGGATTCGCATTTGCATACGGAATGAACCAAACTGGTTTTGTGATGCTTAATGTGCCAAACTTTGTTGTGGCCGGGATGGCAGGTGCGATGGCAGGAATAATGCACGCGCCACTGACAGGACTGTTCCTCATAGCCGAGATAACGGGTGGATATACGTTGATTGTACCGCTGATGCTCGTGACATCTATATCTTACTTGATCAATCGATCGGTTTTGAAGCATTCTGTTTATACCAAAGGTCTTGCAGAATCCGGAGACTTACTTTCTTATGAGGATAAGGACAGGACAGTATTAAGTATGATGAGACTACGGTATGTTTTGGAAACTAATTTCGTGGTGTTAAAACCGGACGAAACTCCGGTTGATCGTCAATCTGAAATTATACACTCTAAGCGAAATATATTCCCAATTGTTGACAACAATGGTTTGTTGCTAGGTGTTATTTATAGCGAACGGTTGTTTGCAATCCTGTTAGGGGAGGAAGAAGGAGCAACTAAACCGTTCCATACTCTCGTTCAAAAACCAAACGATGTTATAAAGGAAAGTGAGAATATGGAAGTTGTGATGGCTAAAATGAATCGTGATGACGTTTGGATCTTACCGGTAGTCAATGATAGTAATCGTTATTTAGGCTTTATATCTAAATCAAGCGTGTTTAACAAGTATAGGGCACTGTTAATCCGTCAGGGGCATTATCTGGAATAACCGTGTCATTGTGGTAGTAAAGTTTACCCTCGCCCTGCCATTATTTTAGATATATATTTTCCTACGATATCGAATTCAATATTTATAGTGTCCCCCACTTTAATTTCTTGCAAATTGGTGTTTTCAATTGTGTACGGGATTATCGCGACAGAAAATTGATTGTCTTGTGAGTTTATGACAGTTAAGCTAATTCCGTTTACCGTGATCGAGCCTTTTTCGACAGTAATGTTTTGGTGGTGACTATTCTCGTAGCTAAAGGTAAAAAGCCAGCTTCCATTTTGATCTTCTATAGATATACATGTTGCTGTTTGATCAACGTGTCCTTGTACAATATGCCCATCGAAACGGCCGCCAGCAAGGGTACATCTTTCTAAGTTTATTAGATCGCCTTCTTTTAAATTTCCGAGATTTGATTTGATAAGAGTTTCCTGTATCGCTGTGACTTTGTGAATATTTCCCTTTATTTCAACCACCGT
Organism: Sphingobacterium shayense; assembly: GCF_013179575.1. Taxonomy (GTDB): domain Bacteria; phylum Bacteroidota; class Bacteroidia; order Sphingobacteriales; family Sphingobacteriaceae; genus Sphingobacterium; species Sphingobacterium shayense. The sequence continues at coordinate 8,159 of NZ_JABMCQ010000017.1, forward strand.
AAGGCACACTCCGTTATGCGAAACACTTTGATCGATCTTTAGTTGGTCAGAAATAGAGGATTCGATATATAAATTAACGTTTGTGTGTTCGGTTTCGATTTGTGTAACTTTTCCTAAGGTTTCTATGATGCCTGTAAACATATATTTTCGTGTTTGTACAAAGGTAAGTAACCTATTCTTAAAAAAATAAAATTAAATATTTTGAATAGTGTATAAAATACACTATCTTTGGAATATCATAATTTAGGTTTATAATTGGTTATAAAGGTTTTCATTCTCCCCGTTTGAAAACCTTTTTTTATGTCTGATTATCAAGTAATTAACCTATATTTGTAGAATTAAAGCGACATTTATTCATAAAACATTTGGGGTATATCCAAATAATATTTTACCTTTGTAATAGGTTTAGGTTGATTACCTCGTACAAGAGGTTATATTTTAAAGCCTGGAGAATCGCCCGATTCATCCAGGCTTTATATTTTGTTAAAATTTATAGGTTATTCCCGCCCCCAAAATTTGTCTGACTTGTAGTCCGGGCCCTTTTTCTTCTAAGCCATTCTTAATTTTCGGCACCATTGTATTATCGTCATATAGCAGTTGGACACCGGCGTTAACGGTTATATAGTCGTTCACTGTCATAAACAGATTTGCTGTGTAATCCACATCAATGTTTTGAGGGTCTTCTAAGTAATTCGAGTATAGTTTTAAAATGTTTTCAAATGAGATATTTTTCATAAGGTTAACCTTGTAATATGCATCCAATGATGCACCAAATTCGGTGCGAATATTTTTGTCAGCATCTAATCCATAGTCTGTTCGAAGGGAGTCAATTCCGACAAAAATAAATCGAGCAGAAGCAGGGGAAAGATTTACACGAAAGTTGTCTGAGCGTTTGTAGGCGAAGCCCGGTCCAAAGCTTAGGTAAGCCGGTGCGAATGAGCCCGATAGCAGGCGCTTAGGTTCAGTCGTATAGTCATACCCTTTTGCAAATTGAGTGTTGAAGTTTAGAAAGAAAGTATACATCCAATATTGTTTAGCCTCATACCCAAGCAAACTATTAATCATAAAGCGATCATCATTCTTACGCCAGTCTGTTTCTTTTTGAAAGGTTTGACCGTATGCAGCCAAGACTTTGTTATCCCAGTTCCATTTCCCTTTTTTATAGTTAAAATCATAATTAAAAATAAGATTTCCTGCAAAGGAGTTAACACCACCAGCAGCCCAATTGGAAAAAGTACTTTGATTGATCAAAAACGTGTTCTCTCCTTTAATTGTCCATAATTTTGTCGTGTCAGTCGCGGTACTACTTTCTGCAGGAGGAAGGTTACCTTGTGCAAATACAGAATTGCCTAAGAAAATGGCTGAGGCGTAAAATAGAGTTTTAAGTAGCTTCATTTTTGCTTGATTAAAGTGTAAAAAATGTAATTTTGAATTCATATAAAAAAGTGAAATAATGAATTATATTTCGGTGAGTTACCAATTTCTAGTCGGGTCGACTAATTATCTACAACATAAAGGTAAAGAAATATTTCATTTTTGCAATAAATAGAAATCGCCAAAGGTATGAGAATTACTTTAATATGCATCGGCAAGACCGATGAAAACTTTGTCATTACAGGAATTGAAAATTATCTTAAGCGGTTAAAGCATTATATTAATTTCAACATTTCTATTATTCCCGATATAAAAAATGCTAAAAACCTCAATCAAGATCAACAAAAGGGGAGGGAAGGAGAATTAATATTAAAGCAGCTTGGAAGTACAGATTTTTTAGTGCTCTTGGATGAGCGAGGTAAGGAATTTCACTCAATTGGTTTTTCGCGATATTTAGAACACAAAATGGTTAGTTCGGTGAATAATTTGGTTTTCGTGATTGGCGGCCCCTATGGGTTTTCATCTGAAGTTTATCGACGGGCAGATCAGCAAATATCGCTTTCCAAGATGACGTTTTCACATCAAATGATAAGACTATTCTTTGTCGAACAGGTCTACCGTGCATTTACCATAATGCGAGGAGAACCGTACCATCACGAATAGAATATTTTAATTTATTTTTATGTAATTTGGAACTATAAATCATCATAATAGAAAAAGGAGGAAGCCATGGATTTAAATAATTTAAAGAGAGATTATAAGTTCAAAAGTCAAGAGGCGTATAGGGATAAGAAACGAAATAGAAATCTGATCATCATTTGTATGATCTGTGTCGTGATACTCTTCTATTTATTTGATAGAATATTTTAATGAAAACAAGTGTAGATGCGCTTGCCTTTTTTTGACGCGCTAGTTGCTATCACGTTCTTGTTCTATAATGTTTTTGAAAGTTTTCCATGCCTGTTTATCGGTTTTAAATGTTAACGATCTTTCTTGTAAAGTATCGATTGGCACGAAGCGAAATACTTCCAATTTATCCGCTTGTTTTTCATTAGAAAAATCGAAGGGGCTGACTTTTATATCAAATGTAATGGCTCCTCTTGGTTTCACTTGGTAATAGATCGAGAGAATCTGACTCTCGTTAAAACTTGATTTCTCGTAGAAATCAGTCGTATATATATGTCTTACAATGTCAATTTCAAGTTGACATTCTTCCATAAACTCGCGCTTGAGCGCATCTACTAATCCTTCGCCGTATTCTAGACCTCCTCCGGGAAATTTAGTAAACGATACATTCATGGTCTTTTCGTCACTGACTAACACCTCATTTGATTCATTGAGTAATAGACCGTATACACGGACGTTAAATAGATACATTTACTGTTCTTTTTGGTATATATTAGACAGATCTTTTAGATAGATGTTGCGAAATTCAACCGGTTGACCCTCACTTTGTAAAGCAATATAACCCCGATCTAAAATCTTGCCATCTTTTTTTTCATTTTTGATATAATTATTCACTACAGGACCACCGATTTGGGGTTTACTGTACACGAGTACAGTGTCTCCTTCAATAATATGTGTAACAAGGGAGTCCCCCAAAACAATGAGTTCTGCTTGCACCCATTGATCTCCGTCATATGTTTTTGACAACGAATTGATACAATGCGTTTCTAGGAGTTTACCTTGATAAACAATGTGCGTTCCAGGTGAACACATATTGCCTGTTGTTCTTTCATTTCCATCGCTTAAGCCACCTAAAAACTGCATTTCTACAGATATAGGCCAATCTTGATTAACGGGCATGGTCTTGGGATCCTGAGAATGAAACATTACCCCGCTGTTGCGCAATGTGTAAGAGGGTGCGCCGGGATATAAGTCACCGATAAACCTGTATTCTAGTTTGAGGTGATAATACGAAAATGGCGTTTGATAATATAGATGACCGAATCGGTCGCCAAACTCTTTTCCATAGCCATCGTAATTTACTTGAATCACACTATCTTTCACTCGAAATGTATTCGCGAAATTTTGACCAGTGGGGTAAGAGTAAATCTTAGTTATCCAGTTGTCAAGGTTTTTACCATTAAATAAAGGGATCCATGGCTCGTCGAGCTTGTCGTTTGGAAGAGTAGTACAGGCGAATAATATGGTCGTTGAACTTAATGCGAAAAGAAGTCTTTTTATCATTTTAAAGAAATTGAAATCCGTTATCAATGGTCATCTCGTCCACTCCAAAGAAAGAGTAGTGTTTTGGAAGGAACCATTGAAGCGTATTCATAATGGTACTAAAATCTTTCTCGTTGGCAAACTGTGAAGGGGTTATGTTAAACACTATATCCTGACTAGCATTTTTCTCGTCTTTATAATTTCTCGCAATTAGCATCATTTTTGGGTTTTTTACACCTGAAAAATTTAAAAACTCTCGGATATGCTTTCTTAGGTAATTTGGAAATAATTCTTCTGAGGGCTGCCCCACAAGTATATCTTCATTTTCGCTAATTTCATTTTGCTCATCAAGTTTTGAAAATAAACTGGTGTCGGTGTAGAACCTACCCGAAAGCTTCAGGTTAACTAAATCTCCATAGGAGAAGACCCATTCGGGCTGTCCTTGTTGAGCATTAATTACAATACCAAAACCTTGATCCATGATAATATCCAACTGCTTTTCGATGACATAGGCTTGAAAACTTTCGTCTGTTGAAACAGTTTGCAACTGTATATAAGGGAAACCGTCATTGCTCATTATGATCTCTGGATCACCAAGCTTTAGATTTGCTTCACTAATGACCGCTAAAAATTCGTCTCGCCACTTCTCATTTCGAGTTTTGAAGGGGATTAGCATTAATTGGTTGAGAATGATCGTTTTCTCAAGGTCGCCCAAATACTGTTCCTGTTTAATTGTCTTGTTTTCGCTTTTACTCATCGTATATTTAACCGTAAAAAGAGCCTAAAAGTAAGTATAATTGCTTAAAACAAAAATTTCTTTTCTGTTTTAAGCTTCTCGTCAAGGTCGAAGCACTATTGGGAATAACAGGTATATTTTAGTACTTTTGCTAAAACCATAGTTTAGTATATGTCTGAAACTATCAATAATGTAAACAGTGATTTCGAAACATCCAAAATCAGTTTTAATGACTTTCGCGAGATCATATTGAATGATTATAAGATTGCCATTGAAAGTAGATTTGTGAGCTTGCTAGGAAGAAAAGAAGTCCTGACTGGAAAAGCTAAATTTGGAATTTTTGGCGATGGCAAAGAGATCGCTCAAATCGCGTTATCTAAGGTATTTAAAAATGGTGACTGGCGATCCGGATATTATCGTGATCAAACTTTTGCGTTTGCCTCAGGGATTTCCAATGTATATCATTTTTTCTCTCAATTATATGCGAATCCAGATTTAAACTCAGATATTTCTTCCGGGGGTAGGCAAATGAATTGCCATTTTTCAACACAGCTTCTTGATAATAAAGGTTTTTGGTTAGATCAGACTCAGCAGAAGAATTCAGTTTCTGATATTTCTACAACAGGAGGGCAGATGGCCCGCATAGTAGGTTTAGGACTAGCTTCTAAATTATATCGTGAAAACTCTAACCTCGACAATTTATCATATTTTTCGAATAACGGTGACGAAGTTGTTTTTGCGACAATTGGTAATGCGTCGACCTCTGAGGGTGTATTCTGGGAAACTTTGAATGCCGTAGCGGTAAAACAGATTCCGGTGGTTATTTCTATATGGGACGACGGATACGGTATCTCAGTTCCTAATGAGATACAAACTGCGAAGGGCGATATTTCTGCTGCTATACGTGGATTTCAGCGCGAAACAGGTACCAATGGTGTTGAGATTTTTCAAGTCAGAGGATGGGATTATCCTGCATTATGTGAAGTATATGAGAAAGCTGCTTTATACGCACGAGAACAGCATATTCCATGTGTTATTCATGTAACAGAGATCACACAACCTCAGGGACATTCCACATCGGGTTCTCATGAACGATATAAAACTTCCGAACGTTTAGAATGGGAGCGTAATAACGATTGTAACCTGAAAATGCGTGAATGGCTGCTAACCTCAGGTATTGCTCAGGAAGAAGAACTCTTGGAATTTGAGAAGGACGCGAAAGAGTTTGTTCGTCAAGAACAAAGGCGAGCTTGGGCGGATTATAATAAAACGATACGGAAAGATCTTGACGAAGCAATCGGCCTCCTTGCCGATATTGACTTACCGGCTGTGGAAATCCCTTTAAAGACATTAAAGTCTTTAAGTGAGCCATCATTAAAGGAGGTTTATTCGAATGTTCGTCGTGCTATTCGGGATTTGAGAGGGGTGGCTGCTGACGAAAAAATGCATCTGCTTAAATGGTATACTGCTAAAGTCGATGAGAATTATGATCGATATAATGATAAACTTTTTAGTGAGACAGCAGAATCCCCGCTAAATATTTCTCCTGTAAACATTGAGTATAATGAATCCGGTCTGCTAGTGGATGGGAGAGAGATTTTAAACGCCTGCTTCAAAGCGAATTTCGAACGTGATGAACGTATCGTCGCCTTTGGTGAAGATGTTGGTCTAATTGGTGATGTCAATCAAGGGTTCGCCGGTTTACAAGATATTTTCGGTGATCAAAGAATTTTTGATACAGGAATTCGTGAATCCGTCATAGTTGGTAAAGGAATTGGACTAGCGATTCGTGGATTACGCCCAATTGCAGAGATCCAATATTTGGATTACTTGTTATATGCATTACCCGTATTAAGTGATGACTTAGCAAGTTTAAGTTATCGTACTAAAGGAACGCAAAAGGCACCGGTTATTATTCGTACACGTGGACATCGTCTGGAGGGGGTTTGGCATTCAGGCTCTCCAATGAGTGTCTTGTTAGGGGCCTTGCGTGGAATACATCTTTGTGTTCCTCGTAATATGACTCAAGCGGCAGGAATGTACAATACATTGCTTCGTTCAGATGAACCTGCGGTCGTGGTCGAATGTTTGAATGGTTATCGTCTCAAAGAGAGAAAGCCAAATAATGTTGGAGAATTTACTGTGGCGATTGGGGAAGCGGAGCTGATGCGGGACGGTACTGATATTACAGTTATTTCGTATGGCGCTACCTTAAGGGTTGTTATGGATGCTTCGGTTGAATTGGAAAAGTTAGGAATCTCTATTGAAGTGATTGACGCGCAGTGCTTACAACCATTTGATCGCAAACATTTGTGCAGTAGTTCTTTATCGAAAACGAATAAAATTTTGGTCGTTGATGAAGATATGCCCGGTGGAGCATCTGCTTTTATTTTAAAAGAAGTGTTGGAAAACCAAAATGGATACTATCTACTGGACGGTCAACCACGAACACTTTCTGCAAAAGCGCATAGGCCACCTTATGGCTCTGATGGGGATTACTTTACTAAGCCCTCAGTCGATGATATCGTCGAGTTGGCTTATCAAATGATGAGTGACTATAACGGAAGCAAGTTTCCGCAACTAATTTAAGTGACTGCGGTTAAATATATAATGAGGCTGCACCTAGAATTGCAGCCTTTTCTGCGTATTGACCCACGATTATTTCAAAAGGAGCGAACTTTTCTTTGTTATAATTGGAAATTAGATCATAAGCTCGCGCAATATTTCCACCAAGAATAAAAGTTTTACATTGATGGAGATTAGCAAAATGCGTTAGGAAGTCACTAAAAGATAGACTGTATTCAGTCATAAGCATCTCGAAAGCCGGCGTACCTTTATGTTTTTCTAATATTTCTCTGAAGCCCTCCTCCCTAAATCCAGATAGCTCGTAAAAGCGTTTAGTGAACCATCGGGTCGCCAAATATTCTTCAAATATACCATCGCGATACTGGGTGTTCCATAAGTCTGCGTCGAAAGCCTTTTGATTTCTGTGCCAAACAGAAGATCCTAATCCTGTACCTAATGTGATACCTAAAATTGCGGGCCTATCCTCGAGTTTAGCTGCAAATACTTCTCCTTGTAAAAAAGCCGCCGCATCATTGATAAAACACATCTGTTTATGATCTGGGAAATAATCACCTAATTCTTTACCGACATTAATTTGGTATAATGAGTCGTATTTATCTTGACCATTCATTAGAGAAATACCATTTTCGTAATCAAATGGTCCTGGAACAGCAAATCCCAAGCGCGTAACTGTCGCCACACTTTTGTTGATAGACTGGTTAATTGTATTTGCCCAAATATGTAAAATCGATTTAGCAGATTGTCTAGAATTTACATGGCTCCTAGAGATTGTATGCTCAAGAATTTGCCATGTAGAAATATCGACTACTGCACATGTTATATGTGTCCCCCCAATATCCGAAGCCAGTACTAAATTATTCTCCATTGGTGTATGCTTTATATCGTAGGTAATGGTCTGCTAAAACTAGCGCAGTCATAGCCTCAACAATAATAACCGCGCGAGAAACAACGCATGGATCATGGCGACCTTTACCGGAAATTGTTGTGGTTTCTCCTGCGTTATTTAATGTGTCTTGATCCTGCATTATTGTAGCAACAGGCTTGAAGGCTGTGCGGAAGGTAATATCCATTCCGTTAGAAATTCCTCCTTGAATACCACCAGAAAAATTTGTGAGGGTGCGTATCTGATCATTTTCTTTCAAGAATATATCATTGTGATTTGACCCACGCATTTCAGAACCGTTAAATCCTGATCCATATTCAAATCCATGCACTGCGTTGATACTTAGCATCGCCTTTCCTAAATCAGCATGTAATTTGTCGAAAACCGGTTCACCTAAGCCCACTGGTACACCACGTACAATCGTCGAAATTTTCCCCCCAATGGTATCGCCACTTTTTCGAACCTGGTCAATAAGCGCAATCATTTCGTTTGCGGTTCCTGGGTCGGCACAACGGACGATATTGTTTTCTCTCATTTCAAGCAAATGAGATAGGTCTCCAGTATCTAGGTTTGGAGCTTGTAAGGGACCTACAGCGTCAACATGTGCAAATATTTCTATTCCTTTTTTTTCTAAAAATAATTTAGCGATCGCCCCGGCAGCTACCCGAGCCGCCGTTTCTCGAGCTGAGGATCGACCGCCGCCACGATAATCGCGAATACCATACTTCTGTTGGTATGTATAATCGGCATGCGAAGGGCGATATTTATCAGCAATATGCGAGTAATCTTTTGACCGTTGGTCTTCGTTTGGAATTAGAATAGCAATTGGTGTACCCGTTGTTTTTCCTTCAAAAACACCCGAAAGAATTTGTGCCTGATCACTTTCCTTACGCTGTGTAGTAATTTTGGATTGTCCAGGTTTACGTTTATCTAGTTCTGATTGGATAAAATCTTCGTCTATTTCTATTTGCGCAGGACAACCGTCGATAATTACACCGATAGCTTTTCCATGAGATTCACCAAACGTACTTATTCTAAAAAGGTTGCCAAACGAGTTTCCGGCCATAATTTTTTAATATTTCGTAAATATATGTGAAATCAGCAATAACAAAAAACTATTATTGCTGATTTCTTGAAATTATTATTTAGTTTGAAATCCTCGGTCTAAGAGATGTGTCCAAAATTCCGGATATGATTTTTCTACAACAAGGGGTTCGTTAATTACTACTTCATCAAAAATTAAAGCCAAAGGGGCGAAGGCCATTGCCATTCTGTGATCTTCATAAGTATCAAAAGCAATTTGTTTCGGATAATGAACGTCGCTTGTTTTTATGTGATAGGTTTCTCCATCTGCGATTATTGTCGCACCGAATTTTTCAATTTCTTTTTTCAAGGCGGCAATACGATCTGTCTCTTTTATTTTTAAAGTCTCGACACCAGTAATAGAAATATCTCGTTTAATCACCGCCGCTAAGGCCACAATCGTCTGAGCGAGATCTGGACATTCTTTGAAATCAAATAATGTTTGATCATTACCTGAATTGACTTTGGTGATGCGAAGGCCCTCCTCATGAAAAGAACTTGCTACACCAAAGTGTTTCATAATATTGACTATTGCGATATCGCCTTGTAAACTATGCGCTTTTAATCCTGGTAATAAGATTGAGCCTTCTTTCGAAAGGGCCACCATAGAATACCAATATGATGCTGCACTCCAATCTGGCTCAACGTAGATTGTTGACGGTTGGAATGGTTGGGAAGGAATTTGAATCAGATTTCCTGCCCACGTATGTTTAACCCCTGCCTCTTGAAGCATATTTAACGTCATGGTGACATAAGGGCGAGAAGTTAGCTCGCCTTGGATGTTTAATTTTAAACCATTTTGTAGTGATGCAGCAATCAACAATAGCGAAGAAATATATTGGCTACTAATGTTTCCTTGTATGCTAATATTATCCTCTTTCTGAATAAGTCCCCCTACAATATTGATGGGTGGGTAGTTTATATTATTTTCATATTGAATGTTTGCCCCAATTGTATGCAAAGCATCTACTAGAATTCCAATAGGCCGTTCCTGCATTCGTTTTGTTCCAGTTAATAGGAATTGCCCGCTAACTAAGTTAAGGTAAGACGTCAAAAAACGCATAGCAGTTCCGGCTGGTCCGATGTCGATTGTTATCTGTGCTTCCGATGGCGTCGATATTTGTTTTAACGCGTTTTTCAATATCACCGTATCGGCTGCATTTGAGAGATTCTCTACCTTGACGATGCCGTTGCTTAATGCTTGGATAATAAGAGCACGGTTGCTCTCTGATTTCGAACCAGTGAGCTGAACCGTACCATTTATTTCTTTATTTAGGTGGGAGAGAAGTAGTTTTTTCACGCTCATTATGCCTCCGCTACTGGCTTCACGTTCATTATTTCGTTTTGTTTGCGAATGGACTCGTTGTGCAACAGTTCAAGATATTTTGTTGCGAAATCTTCACCAATTGATAGCGCTTTAGCTAGTTGGAGACGTTTTTCAACAATCTCATCCCAACGATTAACTTGAAGAATTGTTACGTTGTTGTCGCGTTTATATTCACCGATTTTTTCAGCGATTTTCATGCGATCGCCGATTTGTTTTAATATCGCATCATCGAGTTTATCAATTTGCTGACGTAATTCAGCTAATTTGTCTTCGAATGCCGGGTTATCAGATTCCGGACGACGGACGGATAGATTATCTAGTAGTTCAGCTAATGCAGCCGGGGTTACTTGTTGTTTAGCATCAGTCCACGCAACTGACGGATCAATATGTGATTCGATAATTAATCCTTGTAAATCCATGTCCATTGCTTTTTGAGCAATATATGGAAGTAATTCACGATTACCACAAATATGGCTTGGATCATTGATGATCGGAAGTTCAGGGCAGGCTGATTTTAATTGGATTGCTAAATCCCACATAGGTTCGTTGCGGAATGCTGTTTTTTCGAAAGAAGAGAATCCGCGGTGAATAGCTCCTAATTTTTTTATTCCTGCGCCGTTAATACGTTCTAACGCACCGATCCATAATGAAAGGTCTGGGTTTACAGGATTCTTGACTAATACTGGAATGTCAACCCCTACTAGTGCGTCAGCAATTTCTTGTACAGTGAACGGGTTTGCAGTTGAGCGAGCTCCTACCCATAGGATGTCAACGCCCGCCGCTAATGCTTCTTCTACGTGTTTTGCTGTAGCTACTTCTGTGGCAGTTAACAGACCTGTTTCTTCTTTTGCGCGTTTCAACCAAGTTAGACCAATACTGCCTATTCCCTCGAATTCACCTGGACGCGTACGTGGTTTCCAAATACCAGCCCTTAAAACATTTACTTTGCCTGTATTTGCTAAAAGGTGAGCCGTAGAAACAAGTTGTTCTTCCGTTTCTGCACTACAAGGGCCTGAGATAATTAAAGGTTTGTCACCAGTATCTATCCAAGATTTTAAAGGTACGATGTCTAATGTATGTTTCATTTCTTTTGATTTTTCGTTTTTAAGATATGTTATTTAAGCCTTTTCGTTTTTGATATATTCACCCATGATGCTAAAGTTGACCGTGTGTTTTAGAACCTTACGGATTGCAGCGTCATAGTCTGATTGTTTTTTCCATTCCACGTCGACGTAGAAGTCATATTCGTTTCGTCTTCCTACTACAGGCATCGACTGAATCTTACTGAGATTCACATTTTGTTCGGCGAAGCAATGTAGAACGGTAGCCAAGGCTCCAACAGAATTTCCGGTTTGAAAGGAAAGCGATGCTTTGTTGGCATTTTTTTGTTCGACGACGTCATTTTTAAGAATTAGGAAGCGTGTTGCGTTTTTCTTATTTGTCTCGATGCGGTTTTCGAGTATGTTTAAGCCGTAAAGCTTGGCTGCTAAGCTGCTTGCAATTGCAGCTGTGTTTGTTAATTTGTTGTCTGATATAGATTTAGCGCAAGCCGCAGTATCCATACCTTCCTTAATTATCCAATCAGGATACTCTCCTAGGAATTCGTCACACTGACGTATCGCAATGGGATGTGATTCTACATATTTGATATCGGAAATCTTTACGCCCGGAAGCGCTATTAAATTTTGGTGAATATTTAGATGGACTTCACCAACAATATGAAATCGGTAATCACGCAATAGGTTGTAATTAGGAAGGATACTTCCAGCTATTGAATTCTCAATAGCCATAACAACATAATCTGCTTTGCCCTGTTTTAACATATCGCAGGTTTTTTTGAATGACTCGCATTCAATAGTTTCAATTTCGTTTCCGAAATATTTGAATGCGGCTTCCTCATGGAACGAGGCTTTAACCCCTTGTATTGCTATTCTTGTTTTCATCGTTAATGTTAACATAACAAAAAAGGCCCCGACTATAGTTTCAGGACCTTTTTTGTTTATTTCGTATACGCATACAGATCCCAGTTCTTACTCTTAAAATAAAAATAATAAAAGTGAAAGTATGTAGTGCGTTTAGTCATGTCTCAAATTCTACTTTCCAAAAATAGTCTTTTTTTTTATATAAACAAAATAATTTTTCTTTTTTTTATCGCTATAATTGGGCATAAATAATCGGTAATTTGTGTCGTTTTTTTAACAAATATTGACTGTTTTTTTGTTTGTTTAATTATTCTATTATACATCAAAAAATATTGTTTTTTGATGTATAATAGAGGTTTTGTGATTTACACGTGTATTTTTTTGGTGTATTTTATGTGTTTTTTTTACCAATTTTTGTGTTGTTTTCAGTGATAAAAATAGGTGTATATACGTGATTTTTTGTTTAAAATATGCTGTTTTTTTAACTAAAATATTTTTGCTTTTATCCGATTATATAAGAGAGTTTTCCAACGTGTTCAGGGGAGATTATGTGTATGTGTTTGATATTTAATAACTTATGTTTTAGGTAGCTTTTTTAGGTATTTATGGTAAAGATTCGTAACATTGATCCTGAAAAAACTGAGTCAGCGTGACATTTTTCAATTGTTAATTATGTTATACATCCTTTTTAGCGTTTTATGTAGTGTTACTGTTTCTGTTATCATCAAGGTCGCTAGAAAAAATGCCGCAAACTATTTGCATCTTATTGTTTGGAATTACCCCGTAGCTGTATTAGCAACAGTCGTATTTTTAAATCCAAGATTTGAGGGTGTCTCCATATCTTCACTTCCATGGGGACTTTATATATCCCTAGCAATACTTTTACCCGTAATTTTTCTTTGTATTGCTTATGCAATACAATATAGTGGAATTGTAAAAACAGAGATCGCTCAGCGATTGTCGCTTTTTTTGCCACTACTAGCGGCATTTTTTCTTTTTCAAGAAGTTATAAGCTCGATTAAACTACTTGGAATAGGGATTGGGGTGGTCGCGATTATTTTAACGATTGGGTGGAATAGAGACAAAGGTGCAATGGCGGGGGGGAAGTGGGGCTTCGCGTTGGCGGTATTTATTGGGATGGGAATCATTGATATCCTATTCAAGAAATTAGCAACATTTAATGGAGTTTCTTATTCTTACTCTATGTTAATTGTATTCATATTAGCAATGCTCGTTGCTTTTAGCTTACTTTTTTTTAATATGTCCGTCAGCAAACAGCGTATGGATTTCAAAGTTATTATTTTTGGAATCCTATTAGGATTGTTCAATTTCGGGAATATTATGTTTTATATGAAGGCTCACCGCGCTCTGTCCTCAAGTCCTTCGATTGTCTTCACCGGAATGAACATCGGTGTAATTTTGGTAGGCACACTTGTAGGTGTGTATGTTTTTAACGAACGATTGACCAAATTCAATAGAGCTGGTATATTATTAGCGATTATCTCTGTTTTAATTATAGCATTTTTGTGAGTTTATTTGAAGATACATACATCACGATTGAGCAACCGAGTGTGGGAATGTTCAGAGATAAAGGAAGTAAATTTATTGCCTATGCTTACCCATTTAAACAAGAAACCTCGCTTAAAGAGATCGTTGCGGAACTTAAAACCCTTCACCCAAAAGCTAGGCATCATTGCTGGGCATACCGCTTATCTCAAGATAGAAGCATATTTAGGGTTAATGATGATGGAGAGCCCTCAGGAACTGCTGGACGTCCTATATTGAACGTGTTGTTATCGAAAGATGTAACTAATATATTGGTTATCGTTGTACGTTACTTTGGCGGGACTTTACTCGGCGTTCCTGGTTTGATTAATGCCTACAAAATGGCGACGCTAGACGCTATGGAAAATGCGATGTTCGTTCAAAAAACCATAAATGATATTATTGTGATCCGATTCGGCTATTTACAAATGAACAGCGTGATGCGCTTGGTAAAGGAGGAAAATTTATCTATCTTAAAGCAAGAATTCGACAATACTTGCAGAATCGATATAGAAGTGCGCAAAATGCAGGTAAACGTTGTTGTTGATAAGCTAGAAAAAATGGAAGAAGTTACCTATTCTTTTGGAACCATATTATGATTGCAGACTCTGAATTAATTTTGAACGCGGACGGTAGTATTTATCATTTAAATCTTTTGCCAGAGGATTTGGCGCCAACGATCATTTTTGTTGGAGATCCTGATCGAGTAGCGAGCGTTTCAAAATATTTCGATAAGATTGACATCCGAAAAGGAAAGCGGGAGTTTATCACCCATACGGGGATATTACGTGAAAAACGTATTTCAGTTATTTCTACAGGAATTGGCACTGACAATATCGATATTGTATTTAATGAGATCGATGCTTTAGCAAATATTGATTTTAATACACGTACGTTGAAAAGCAATTTAACAAGTCTTGATATTATTAGAATAGGAACTTCAGGATCAATTCAAGGTGATATTAAAATGGGGACGATACTTGCGAGTGAATATGCTATTGGTTTTGATGCCCTGATGCAATTTTATAAAAAAAGTTATTCTCCTCAGGAATTAGAGATACAAACAGCGATTCAAGAAGAGTTCTCTAGTTTGTCATTTAAACCCTACGTCGGGCGAGCAAGTACAAAATTATTAGAGCAAATTGCAATCGAGCTGCCTAAAGGTATTACAATGACAGCGCCTGGTTTTTATGCTCCTCAAGGACGGTCCGTACGTTCGTCGAACGTATTTCCAGATCTAATCCAGCGTGTAAATGCCTTTAAAATAAACGGCCGATTAATAACCAACTTGGAAATGGAAACAGCGGGTATATATGCGCTTGCTAATATGTTTGGTCATCATGCACTTTCCATTAATGCAATTTTAGCAAGTAGGGTAAACGACGCTTTTTCAAGTAATCCCAAAGAAATTATTGATCAGGCTATCCGTTATGTTTTGGATAGGATATAGTTTGAGATCTATCCGTTCAGTCCTTTTCGTCCGGAATCAAATCGTAATAAAATAAATAGGAGTATTGTAAAACTCCATAACGAGGAACCTCCATAGCTAATAAAAGGCAAAGGGATACCGATTACCGGTACAATACCAATGGTCATTCCAATGTTTATGAAGAAATGGAAGAAAAGTATAGAAGCAACACCATAGGCGTAAATCCGTGCAAAAGCAGTTCGTTGCCGTTCAGCGATGTTTACAAGTCGTATTAGCAGCGTCACATAGATACTTATTAGAATCACGCAACCGACAAAGCCCCATTCTTCTCCAATTGTGCAAAATATAAAATCTGTACTTTGTTCAGGAACAAAGTTGTATTTCGTCTGAGTACCTTGCAAATATCCTTTTCCAAAAAGCTGACCAGATCCGATCGCTATCTTGGATTGATTAAGATTGTACCCCTGGCCGCGTGGATCATTCATCTTACCCAAGATTATGTCAATACGGTTACGTTGATGCGATTGTAAAATGTGTTCGTAGGCGAAATCTACACAGAGAACATACACCGAGCACGCGGCGAAAAGAATTCCCAAATTAATCAAGTATTTTCGTTTCTTACGTAAATTATACGCGAATAGCCCGCAAATAACAAGTAAAATTCCGATCAAAATCCATTGATTGATCAATAATGCCATCACGAACAAAAAAATTGCCAGACCTCCGAGAATTAACAATGCATTTCCTACATAACCTTCTCTATAGAAAACAAGAATAAGAGCGAAGAATGCTAGAGCTGATCCTGTGTCGGGTTGTAACATAACGAGGGCAACGGGAAAGAGGACAATTAAAGCGCCTATAATTAAAGTCTTTTTATTTGGATGTTTTTGTGTTTGACTGCTAAGGTACGATGCTAAAAGCAGGCATGTGGCCAGTTTACCAAATTCTGAAGGCTGGAGCCGAAAGCTTCCTATCGGGATCCACGCCTGATTTCCGCCAACATTTCGGCCTATCACAAGTACAGCGACCAAAAGAAGTACGACAATAACGTAAATTATTGGTGAAGCGGAGATAAAGAATTTTGAATCTATAATCAATATACTAAAACCGATTATTAGAGCTGTGAGGATATAAATCGACTGTTTTCCGTAATTGGTACCTAGATTGAATAAACCAGGTTGATCGGGGTCAAAGACCGCTGCATGAATGTTAAACCAACCTATCAAACATAATGAGAACCAAAGAAAGATTGTAAACCAATCTATTCTACCAAAGAAACTTTTTTCACCCAGCTTATTCATATCTGTTTCTTACTTGGCTATGGTGGACATAATATTCTTTTTTCGGCGCCGACGAGCCAGCACTCTTTATAGGAGTCTTTATGGTATCTTGTTTCTTTTGTAAGGTATCTTTGTTCGTTTCTTCTTTTGTTTGCTCGGGAAGAAAATTAGCATTGAAAATACGGTCTTGTACATGTTTTGGCATAGTGATCGTATCGTTGATGTATTTTTCGACGAGCATACTCGCAATGGGCCCAGCCCATACTCCTCCATATCCAGCGTTCTCTACGAAGACCGCAATAGCAATCTTTGGGTTAACCCTCGGTGCGAATGCAAAAAACACTGCATGGTGTTTCCCATGCGGATTTTGAGCGGTTCCAGTCTTTCCGCACATTTCAATACCTTTTATTCTGAGGCTATATCCGGTACCACCTGGCATATTCACCACCCGACTCATCCCTTCAATTACGGGTTCATAATATTTTGAATCGACGCCAGCACTTATTTTTTCGACGAATTCATCTTTAATTATTTTTTTCTCGCCGATTCCTTTTACCAGATGTGGGCGGTAGTAAAACCCACGATTGGCAACTATTGCCATAACATTAGCCATTTGAAGTGGTGTGATACCCAATTCACCTTGCCCGATAGATAAGGAAATGTTGTAACCGGAACGCCATTTCTCGCTTCCAAAACGTTTGGAATAAAAATCTGAGGTTGGTACCATTCCAGAACGTTCGCCTGGTAAATCTATGCCAAGTTTTACGCCTAATCCGAATTTTTGTAAAGCTTCTCTCCATAAATCATAAGCTTTTGGACCCGACATTCCTCGTGAATCAATCATCTTCGCGTAGGTATAGCCGTAATAGGTGTTGCAAGAGCGTTGAATCGATCGCACAAGGTCTGTTGGTCCACAAACATGTGTGCAACGCATGATTGCTCGCCCGCCGCGCCCGTAGCGATAGCCACCTGGGCAGTTGAAAATTGTATGCTCATCGATCAAACCTGCTTGTTGCGCAGTAAGAGCGGAAACGACCTTAAACACCGAGCCAGGCGGGTAGGATGCTTGAATCGGACGAATAAACAGTGGACGGTTTTCGTCATTTAATAGCTTCATATAGTTATTGCCACGTTCTCGACCTACCATAAGGTTAGGGTCGTAGGAAGGGCCACTTACGAAAGAAAGAATTTCTCCCGTTGAAGGTTCTATCGCGACGACTGATCCAGCTTTTCCCTTCATGAGTTTCTCGGCTAATACCTGTAGATCTTGGTCGATGGTTGATATCAAACCTTCTCCTGAGACTGCTAGAGTGTCGTATTTTCCTTCCATAAATATACCTTTTGGTCTGTTAAGGGCATCGACCATTTGGTTTTTAACCCCCCGTTGTCCCCGCAAAAGGTCTTCATAGGAACGTTCTATCCCACCACCACCAATATAATCGCCAGGACGGTAGAATCCTCCAGATCGCTCGATATCTTTATCGTTAACTTCCTGAATGAAACCTAAGAGTTGTGGTGCTATACTATCGGGATAACTTCTAACGGTTCTATTTTGTACATAGAAGCCCCTAAACTTATAAAGATGTTCCTGTAGTTGCGCGTATACAGTTGCAGAAAGCTGTTTTTCAAATATGGAAGCACGGTATGGTGAATGTGCCCGGGCTTTGTTCATTCTCGATTCAAATCCTTCTTTGTCAATATCTATTAGTTGACAAAGAAGTGCCGTATCAATTTCTACGGCTTCTCGAGGGGTAACCAGTAGATCATAGACAGGCTCATTTTGGACAAGGACCTTTCCGTTTCTGTCGTAAATTACTCCCCTGGCAGGATACACCACCACTTTCCGTAAAACGTTGTTGTTAGCTGAGAGCAAGTAGGAGTCGTCAATAATCTGAATGTAAAACAGCCGGATAGCAATAATTGCCGCAACCGCTATGAAAATTCCCTGAATTACAAATTTACGTGCAAAAAAACTATTCATTACCCAACCTATCCCTTTTAAAAACTGCTGATCCGTGATTTCCTCTTATAAGTCAATAAACCGATCAAGAGAAGAACACATACTGTAAATATACTACTTAATATTGTGCTTGCTAGTGTATGTAGAAAATTAGAAAAAGAAAATGTCTCTACCATAAAAAGACAAAAGTGGTGGAGCAAACTTCCAAAAAAGATATATGAAAGAAACCATTTTGTTCCCATTTCTCCGATCGAAGGCGTATTGAAGGAGTCTTTGATTTCGACTTCTAATGTTATTTTGTGAAAGAATATTCGGAATAATGCGAGCGCGGTACATGCGGCGGCGTGTACCCCGATAGAATCGTAAAACGCGTCAACTGTCAAGCCTGTTAAAAAAGCTAAAAAAAACAACAACAGGTTCGGAAGACCAATTGGCAGTAATAGGATGAATAATATGTAAGGAAACGCGGCCACAACATTGTAATATCCGATATTTTTGAAAAGCGCAATCTGCAATAGCATTAGCACAATAAATCGGGCGATATTTGAGATTAGTACCTTACTCATGATTTTCACTTGTTGCTTCTAAAGTTGATTTTTCTTCGAGCATTAAGTCTCGTACAATATACACATGGCTGAGGTTACTGAAGTTCGTTGATAGTTTAATCTTTAAATCAAGAAAACTCTCACCCGAGGTAAGACCTGTCTCTTCAATTACTCCTACTTGTATTCCTTCAGGGAATAGGGAATATCCTGAGGTGTACACCTTTTCTCCTTTTTTTACTTCAACATGATTCGGTACGTCTCGTACTGTACCGTACCGTGGGTCGATATTGTTTCCCCAAACAAGTGATCCGAATACCTCGGAACTATCTAAGGTTACCGAAATTCGAGTATCTGGATGAAGAAGTGATTGTACGGAGCTGAAATGTGCCGATGTTTGAAGGACGATCCCGACAACTCCGTTAGAGGTGATAACACCCATTCCTTTTTCAATACCGTCGATGGTTCCTTTATCAAGGGTTAGATAGTTGCTTTTCTGATGGACGCTATTGTTTGCAACTTGAGCTACGATAAACTCATAACGACCTTGTTGAATCGAATCTGCTAAATATACAGAGTCAGCCGTAGTGTCTGCTTGTAAAATATTCTGGATCTGCTGACGTAAAAGTACGTTTTCATCAGCGAGTTTTTTATTCGCTTCATCTAGAGCGAGGTAACCTTTCCAAGAGTTCACTCGTTGATAAAAGCTCCCTACTACAACGTTGGATGAATTGATGAAAGACGCTCGCTGAAAGTTGTTGTTACGAACAACCAATACGATCGAGAACGCAAAAAATAGAATGAACCAGAAAATAGCATTATATCTTACCAGAAATAGCCAAAGGTTTTTCATTCGTTTTCGCTGCTAACAAATACGCGATATAGATTAGTAAAACTTTCTATATCGCGTATAAGTGATTAAGTATTAATTTTTATTGCATTAAAAATTTGAATCTTCCTATATTTTTTAACGCGATTCCCGTTCCTCTTACTACTGCACGAAGAGGATCTTCGGCTACGTGAACGGGCAATTTTGTTTTTGCTTGGATTCTCCGATCCAATCCTCGAAGCAAAGCTCCACCGCCGGTAAGATAGATTCCCGTTTGATAAATATCTGCCGAAAGTTCAGGCGGAGTAATCTCTAACGCTTTTAGGATAGCTTCCTCTATTTTTGATATAGATTTATCTAAACAGTGTGCGATCTCGGTGTACGAAACTGTAATTTGCTTCGGGATACCTGTCATCAAGTCTCGCCCTTGGACAGCAAAGTCTGCTGGGGGATCTGAAAGCTCTGGTAATGCGGCGCCGACCTCAATTTTAATTTTTTCAGCGGTACGTTCTCCAATCATTATATTGTGTTGACGACGAATGTACTGAACAATGTCGGAATCAAAATTATCACCAGCAACTCTAATGGATTGATCGCAAACAATACCTGATAGAGCGATAACAGCGATTTCAGTAGTCCCCCCACCGATGTCGATGATCATATTTCCAACAGGTTCTTCGACATCAATTCCTATTCCAACAGCGGCAGCCATTGGTTCATGGATAAGATAGACTTCTTTCGCTCCGGCAATTTCAGCTGAATCGCGGACTGCGCGTTTCTCAACTTCAGTAATTCCCGATGGAATACAAACTACCATGCGTAATGAAGGGAAGAACCAAGATTTTCCATTGTTCACCAATTTGACCATCCCACGAATAAGGTGCTCTGCCGCGGTAAAGTCGGCAATTACTCCATCACGTAACGGCCTTACAGTTTTAATATTGTCATGCGTCTTACCCTCCATTTGCATCGCTTGTCGTCCTATAGCAATTACCTTGTTTGTAGTACGATCGAATGCGACAATAGAGGGCTCGTCCACTACTACTTTGTCATTGTGTATGATTAGGGTGTTAGCAGTCCCCAAATCGATTGCAACCTCTTGCGTAAACCAGTTAAATAACCCCATTGAGTTCGTGTTGTCTTGATTTCAAATTTTAATGCAAACCTAATTAAAAAAAATGGTTTTCTCCACCTGTTCTATAGGAAAAAATGACGCACATCGTAAATCATTAATTGATTGAATTTAGCGCTACTTGCTAACAGTAAATATAAGGTTTTATTGTTTTAGAACTCCGATATAGTAATTAAATGTGTCGATTTCCAGATTTTCAATATTGTCAATTTTTAATCCAATAGGTTGGAAGGTAGACCCAACTTGATATCGCTGTAATTTATTTCCTTTTATTCCTAGGTGGACGGGCATATTAAACTCGTTCACCTCACTTATCCACCGAGCAATGAGCTCCTTTTTTTCGTTCAATCTGATCTCAAGAGTGGGGATACTTTTATGTTGCAGATATTGTGCAAATACTTTTGTCAGATCAACGCCACTCTGTTCGTTAATGTAGTTAACGATGTCATTGTAGTTAACCGTTTGATGATAAAACGTTTTATTCAATCCCCGTAGTATGCTACGCCATTTTTCGTCGTTTTCGATGATTGTACGAATCATGTTTAATAAAACACCCCCTTTAACGTACATGTCGCCAGAACCTTCTTTATTTACACCGTAGGGCCCTTGAATTGCTGAATCATTTAAGATACCCTTCCGATTTCCATGTACGTACGCCTGACTGGCATGTTTTCCGAAATGGTAATCAATAAAAAGCGCTTCAGAATAATTGGTGAAACTCTCATGTATCCACATATCAGCTAAATCTTTTGAGGTAATATTGTTTCCGAACCACTCATGACCTGATTCATGGACAACAATGAAGTCCCATTTAAGCCCAAGCCCAGTTCCAGAATTGTCACGTCCGAGATATCCGTTTTGGTATTTATTTCCATAGGCAACAGCGCTTTGATGTTCCATGCCTAAGTGGGCTGTTTCGACAAGTTTATAGCCATCCTTATAGAAAGGATAGGGTCCAAACCAGTGTTCAAATGCTTGAAGTGTTTGAATCGCATTTTTTTTCAGGTGCGGTAATTTGTCTTTGTTTTCCTTTAAGACGTAATAATCAAAAGAAAGTGGACCATTTTCTCCCTGGTAAATGTCTTGGGCATGATGGTAATCGCCAATATTTAGCGCGACATTGTAATTGTTGATCGGGTTGGTTACCTTCCAATGATATTTTGTATGGTCTTTTCCGTCTTTTTCTGTTTTAACTAGTCGACCATTCGATACATTCATGACACCATTTGGCACGGAGACGGAGATCAGCATGCTATCTACTTCGTCGGATTGATGATCTTTATTGGGCCACCAAACACTAGCTCCTAATCCCTGACATGCCGTAGCAACCCAAGGCTTTCCATTGCTATCTTTTTTCCAATCGAAACCTCCGTCCCAAGGTGCACGGGTGGCGGCGATAGGCGAACCTGAATAATGAACTAAAAAGGAGTCAACCTTTCCTTTTTCAATTGTATTTGGAAACTCAATGAAAACCGCGTTATAGGAACGAGTGAACGGAATGTCTTTTCCATTATACGTTACGTGATCGACCGAGAGATTGTCAAAAAGGTCAAACTGCAATTCTTCAAAATCATCAGTCGCAATGAACTTAAAAAGGTTGCTTCCCGAGATCGATTTATTTTCGATGTCTACTTTTATGTCTAAATGGTAATACTGAATATCGTAACATGTACGAAAAGGGGTAAGTGTTCCTCGAAGAGTGTCTGCTTGGGTAAACAATTCACGCGCTTTCATTAATTGTGCATTTCCTTGGTATGTAAGTGCACATAAAATTAGAAAGAGAAGTCCTGTTGCTTTTTTCATCAATATTGTTGGGTATATAAGTCAAAATAGGTCCCAAATATAAATAGCGATTTGATAAAAACAGCTATATATATGGAAATTCGTTTAATATGGATTACGATTGGTTAAAAAATGGCTATAAAAACGAGTGTTGGAAAATTAAATCATCAGTATATATTGCGCATAGTTAGACTGTTAGGGAAGAGTGTTACGGTTTTGCTTATTTGTTTACAATAAATTTATTTTGCGGTTTTTGCGGTGTTAATTTGGGCTGTATTTTCAAGCATCTAAACATTTTAGTCGGTTTGGGTGTTCTAAAGAAAAGACATTAAACAGAATTAATCGGTATATTAAATATCTATATACCTAAAATCGAGACAACATGAAAGTATTGAATTTTATTTTTTTGCTAGGTATGCTCTTAACGCTGTCTTCCTGTGGAAATGGACGGCAAGAAAGCGAGACCACAGATAATCCCGGACCGGTAAATGAGATGGATCAATCGCGCTATAATTTGAATTCATCGGAAAAGTCTTTATACGGGACTACCGATACACTCAACCAAGATTCTTTAGCGCAGGACTCATTAGTTGATCAGGATTCATTATCTGAAATTCCCGAATAGGATAGTTTTGTTAAGTAAGTTTCCGTTAAAGCTCGTATTGCCAAACAATTGCATGTTTGATCTGTTTTTTCAATAAGATAGGGGAACTGCCGGCTTGAACAATCGGTGTTTCAAATATATATTAAACGTAGTCAACTAAAATTTTAATGTTATGGAAGAGCAAAACGATAAATATAGTGAAGATGCGAATAGAGATAACACACCCCGTACAGAAATCCCTCAGACGGCTAAAAATGAGCCCAATGACGAGCCTGCCGGTAGAACTATTCCTTGGACAATGATTATAGCAATTGCGATTCTATTGCTCGTCTACTTTTTGTTTATCCGATAAGTCTAATTGGAACTTACAAATATCTTTTTTGTTCAGGCAAAAATAGTCAAATACAAAAGCCGAAGTATTGTTATTTCGGCTTTTGTATTTGTGACCTGTGGTGTCATCGTTTGATGGATTATTCGTATAGACTTTCAAAAAATGCAGGACTATCGAGTTTGGTTGCAATTCTATACGCGGCATTGACCAGGCCGACATGACTATATGCTTGGGGGAAATTTCCCCATTGGCTTCCATCTTGGTCGTTAACATCTTCGCTGAATAACATGAGATGGTTTCCGTAGGAAAGTAGTTTTTTAAAAACTTCCTGTGCTTCATCAAGCCTTCCAACACAGGCCAATGCTTCGACATACCAAAATGCACAGACCAAAAACGTCGCCTTTGGCTTGCCAAAGTCATCTCGATGAAGATAGCGGTAAAATAGTCCATTTTCTCCCTTTAACTCTTTTTCCAGTTCACAAAGATGGTTTTTAGCTTTTTCGCTCATTGGGTCCAGATAGTTCATCATTATTAATTGCAAAGTAGAGGCGTCTAAATTACTTCCGCCTGCAGCATTTGTATAGGCTCCTCGCTTGGAATCGTAACAATCTTCAATATATGTTTTAGCCTTTTCCCGTAGTAGTGTCGCTCGGCTATGCAGCTCTGGAAAATCATATTGTTTCGCGATCTTGAGTGCAGCAGTGGCTCCGGCCCACTGGAATAAATTCGAATAACAGTGCCGATTTTCTAAGTTTCTAAACTCCCAAATACCAGCATCGTGTTCATCAATTGTCGATTCAATTTTATTTAAGATAAATGTTGTCCACTGTTCAGTAAACGAATGATTTTGATGTCTAAATCGATGATCTGTAAATAGGGGTAATAAAGCTATCATTGCTTGTCCATATACATCATTTTGAATATGTTCATATGCTTGATTTCCGATACGTATAGGTTTATTTCCTAAATAACCATTGAGATGGTCTACGGTTTCTTCAGTGAGATCGTGCTGCCCCATGATGCCGTAAAGAGGCTGAAGACGTCCGCGATCGGTTTGGGTAATATTTGCTATATAAGCGGCATATTTTTCCATTTCTTCAAAATGGCCAATATGACTCAACGCTGTTAGAACATAATAACTATCGCGTAACCAACAGTAGCGATAGTCCCAGTTTCGACCGGAACCTGGAAACTCGGGTAAGCTCGTCGTACTGGCTGCAATTATTGCTCCGGTATCTTCATATTGATGGAGCTTTAGCGCAAGTGCCGAACGTATTACTTCTTTTTGATAAAATGACGGTATTGAAGCATGTTTTACCCATACTTGCCAATAATTTTTAGTTCGTTTAAAGAAATCTTCTGCGGTTCTTTCTATCGGGACTTCAAAAGGACTCCCGTAAGTTAAAATAAGATAAATTGGTTTCCCAATTACGTAGGAAGTATCGTCAAAGATGTGACTAATAGGCATGTTGGTGGTTAGTCGCATTTTTACGTCTGCATATTCGTATTGGATGTGATTACTTCCTCTAAATTTCTCAAATTGCCCCTTGCCATAATTTAAAACAGGATTGCAAGTTACCAGGATTTTCGGATGTCCAGAAACGCGTTCAATTTTACGAATTAATACTAGGGGTTTGAAATATCGTTCGTATTGTTCAAATCGAGGAGCATAGTCCGTAACTTTATACCGCCCGTCATCACTATCGATCACCGTGGAAAGTATATTGGTATTCTCTACGTAGTACTGTTTACTTTCTTTTATTCCGGACTCGGGTTTAATCGAGAATTCTCCACCAGACTCTTTATCGAGCATTCCTCCAAAGACAAAAGAATCCTCGAATGTGGGCCAACATAACCAGCTTATATTCGTTGATTTTTCGACATGGGCAATATATGCGCAATTACCAATTATGCCACTCTCGTAGGTATGTCTATTCTGATTGTACATCATTTTCCTGGTTTTTTAATTGTTCTAAAAATGTAACATTTGTTGCTTTCTCATCTTGACCATTTGATGCGAAGAATTCAATGAGTGCGATAGCGTCTTTTTGGGTTTCTACGTAAAACTGTGCGTCCGTTTTTTTATTTCCTACTTTGACGCTAATTGTATATTCGGGAAGTGCGACAAACATGTCTTCGTCTGTTGCATCATCGCCTATGACAAAAATGAAATCTGGTTTGAATGGAGTAACTATTTCCATTGCTGCAGTACCCTTGTTTAACGCGCTGCTTTTTACTTCTATAACTTTATCTCCGAAAAGTATCTGTAGACCATGTTGTTTAAGAAGATACTGAAGACTTCCGTACAATTCTTGTGCGCGTTGCAAACCTAACCCTGCTTGTGCCTTTCTATAGTGCCACGCCAGAGAGTATGACTTCTCTTCTACGCTAGCACCGGCGGTACGATTCGCATATTTGTCCATAATTCGTTTAACAGGTATTTTCCATTGCGTGGATAAATTGGTTTTGGACGTCCATTTAAAATTGGGATAATTGGTCCAAGCACCATGTTCAGCCACGAGGAAGAGTCCCATATTGTTAAACCAGTTTTGGAGCGTCGCTTGTTTCCGACCACTTATAATCACAATTTGATTGGCAGGGTCATGTTGTAAACGTATTAAAATGTTGTATAAAATCTCGGTAGGGTTCGCTCGATGTGCGTCTTTTTCGAAACCAACTAAGGTGCCATCGTAATCCAAAAAGAAAAGTCTGCGTTTTGACTCCCTGTATCTGGCTAACATTGCATTCCTGACCACGGGACGGACTCGACGGTCCATTTCATGTTTCTGTTGGATTTTGGTCTCGCGTAGACGAGTGAAAAATATTTTAACCCAATGACGAATGTTGAATTTTTTTACGATCTCGATATTCTCATCCATACGATCTCGTTTCTCCTCGTCGGACATTTCAATTGCCTGCTTTAGTCCATCGCGAATCTGTTCAATTGAGTTGGGGTTTACCTGGATTGCCTCTAGTAAGTATTTTGCTGCTCCAGCTAATTCACTCAAAACCAAAACACCGTTGGTTTCAACTTTACTGGCAACGTATTCTTTACAGACTAGATTCATGCCATCCCGCGTCGACGTTACCAAGCAAATGTCTGCCGAGACATAAAGCGCGGATAGCTCCTCTACCGGGAAGGAGTTGTAAAAATATGCGATAGGAATCCATTCATTACTACCGTATACGGCGTTTATATGTCCCACCATACGGTCGATTTCGTCACGAAGGAGTTTGTATTGAGCGACCGTATCCCGGGACGGGACCACGAGCATATACAAAATAACTTGTTCTTGGAATTGTGGGTAAGACATCAATAAGCTTTCATATGCCTTTAAACGTTCAATGATTCCTTTACTGTAATCAAGACGGTCTATGGACAAAATCAGAGTTTTATCTTTGTAGTAGTCTCGGATTTCTTTGGCCCGTATGCGTATTTCTGGAGAATTTGCTAAGCTGTCAAATTTTTGAAAGTCAATCCCCATAGGATAAGCCTCAACGGATACGTTGCGCCCGTTAATATCCAGGGAGTTGTTGTTAATAGATTCTCCAAGAATGTGTGTGCAAGAGTTTAAAAAATGTTGTGTATCGTTATACGTGTGAAAGGCAATCAAATCGGCGCCAAGCAACCCTCGAAGCAACTCATCTCTCCAAGGGATACCCCTAAATACTTCATCTGGAGGAAAAGGTATATGCTGAAAATACCCTATTGCAATTTGTTCGTGATTCTTACGCACCAAGTTGGGAAGAAGCATTAGTTGGTAATCATGGATCCAAATTTCATCTCGTTCACTAATATTCTGTTCTTCTAACCTCGATGCGAATTTCTGATTCACCTGCTGATAACTGTGCCAGTTATCGATATTGTAGACAGCATAGGATAGTCGATAATGAAATACAGGCCAGAGTACTTCGTTGGAGAAACCTTCATAATAGCCTTGAATTTCTTCGTCGCTCAGGAAGATAGGTACTAAATTTTCTTCAGCAAGTTTCTCACGAATAATATCTTCTTCTTCCTGCGAGTCTGGGGTAAATCCCGGCCAGCCAATCCAAATATTATCTTTTTGCTTATAAACCGAACCTAGCCCCGTAGCAAGTCCGCCTTCGCTAGGTAGAAAGTGTAGTTTTTGGTCGCGTCGTTCAATTCTGATCGGTAATCTATTAGAAATAATTATTGTTCTTTTTTCACGCATATTCGTAAAATAATACAAGTAAAGGTATAAGAAGACTTGAAGCCTTTGATGAGGCAGGTATCTATTAAACAGGGAACTCCGTGAAAGGTTTCAAAAAATTGAGGTTGATATTTCTAAAATATTATATCCAAATCTATATTTTATTGAATAAAAGAGTTCGCCTTGTCTTTTGAGGTTTAGAGCGGCATTTTTTATGAACTCCCTAAAATATAGTTGTAGATATCTCGGTCAAAGGTATCAGGAATAGTACCACTTTTTAAAGTGGACGAAATATATTAACCACTCGTTATTTAATAGAAAAGCGATCAATTGAAGAAAATAAATAGTAAAAGTGTCGGTAACTGAGTTGTTTTATGCCGGGGAGGCACGGAGGTGATAAAAAGTATCCAAGGAATAGGAGACATGCACCTATTCCCTGGATAAGAATTGACTAAATAACTTTCACTTTAACAGCGTTAAGTCCTTTTTTGCCATTCTCTACTTCAAAAGATACGTTATCGTTCTCATAGATTTCGTCGATTAAACCTGATGTGTGAACAAAAATATCCTGACCTCCGTCTGCTGGAGTGATGAATCCGAATCCTTTTGTAGGGTTGAAAAATTTAACTTTTCCTTCTTGCATGGTATTGTAAATTAAAAATAAAAAAAATAATATTATAATGTGCTTTAGTTAGGCGCTATTTCTAGTTTGATTTAAGCGCGCTACCTTGATTTTATTGCCAATAAGTTTTTGAATACTGTCTAGGCTTTTTCGTTCTTCGCTACTACATAAAGATACAGCAAAACCTGTTTTCCCCGCTCTTCCTGTACGGCCTATACGGTGAACATATGTTTCTGAAACTTCAGGCAGCTCATAATTGACTACATGTGGAAGTTCTTCAATATCAATTCCGCGTGCTGCAATATCTGTCGCTACAAGAATTTGGATGTTACCATTACGAAAATCATTTAATGCTTTCTGTCTGGCATTTTGTGATTTATTCCCGTGAATAGCGAGAGCAGAGAATCCGTGTTTTTTTAACACTTTTACTAATCGGTCAGCGCCGTATTTCGTCCTTGTAAAAACCAAAGATTGTTCAGAGTTACGAGTTCTAAGTATTTTTACTAAAAACGCTGCTTTGTCACTTTTTTCCACCATATACACAGATTGGTCGATGGATACTGCGGTAGAAGAAACAGGATTGACATTTACTTCTTTCGGTTGCTTTAAAATAGACGTTGCAAACTTCCGAATTGAAGCGGGCATTGTTGCCGAAAAAAATAAAGTTTGTCTATTTGTAGGTAAAAATGCCAGTATTTTCTTTATATCATTTATAAAGCCCATGTCAAGCATAGTATCAGCTTCGTCAAGGACTAAAATTTCGATATTTTTTAAAGAAACTTGGTTCTGTCTAGCGAGATCTAACAATCTGCCAGGAGTAGCAATGATGACATCAACTCCTTTTTTAAGGGTTGCTACTTGATTTACGGCAGACACGCCACCATATATTAATGATTGACGAATAGAGAGGTGTTTGCTAAATAACGTAAAGTTCTCACTTATTTGTCCAGCAAGCTCCCGGGTTGGCGTTAAGACCAGTACTCGTGGAGCTTTATTGTCAGTTTGCTTACTTAAGCTGATTGTTTGTAATGCAGGGATTGCAAACGCTGCTGTTTTCCCTGTCCCTGTTTGTGCACAGCCAATAAGATCATTTCCTGATAAGACGATAGGAATTGCTTGTTGTTGTATTGGAGAGGGAGTGTTATATCCTATTTCCTGAACGGCCTTTAGGATAGGTTTTATAATTTTTAGATCTTCAAATGTCATGTGGATTGTTAAAAGTGGTGCATCTAGTTCGCAAAAATTAGAGATGCTAAAGCCGACGTAGAGATAGGTGTATCAATACTGCTTCTTTGAAAAAAGTGTTGAAATTCTACGACATTTATTTTGAGGTCGCTTGTGCCCAATTGTATGAAATTATTCATATAAAAAACTAAACGGGCAGCTGAAAAAGCGAATACTGAGAAAGAAAAGGCGAACCAACTTTTATCAGAAAATGCAGAGGCAGAGCCTTGTTCCCAGCAAAGGTACTTTAAATTATTTGTAATCAATCTATTTATTTTAAAATTAATCTAAAAAAATTAAAGTAACTTATTACTTGCTCATTAATTGAATTACCTGAAAATGAGATTGAAAGGCATGCCCGAACGATTTAAATTCGATGTATGGAATGTTAAACTCCTGACAGGTTTGTTTGACAATTTTATTAAGCGCAGGGTAGTGGACATGGCTGATTTTTGGAAAAAGATGATGCTCGACTTGAAAATTTAAACCACCTAATAACCATGTAAGTGTCTTGTTTGAGGTTGCGAAGTTCGCCGTTGAGGTTAATTGATGAATCATCCACTCGTTTTCAACATGACGCGATTCGTCTGCTTTAAATTCAGTTTCTGTCACTATATGAGCTAACTGAAAGACAGTTGCTAATGAGAAGCCACAAACGATTCCAGCAATAAGTAAGCCTACTAACACAGGTAACCATCCTAAGAAATATATTGGTATGATAACAAATAAAAATAAATGTAATATTTTACTAGTCCAGAATATAACTTTTTCTCGTAATGGAAAATGGAATTGTTCAGATGTCTTTCCAAGTCTTTGCCTGAAGAATTTTTCATAATCCTGGTAAAAGATCCATGCTAAGTATGATATTCCGTATAATAAAGGAAAGTAATAGCCCTGAAAGCGATGGTATTCTTTTCTTTGTTGACTTTCATGTAATCGCATAAATTTAACTTCGATGTCGAAATCTTCACCTTCGATATTTGTGAAAGTATGATGTGCTATGTTATGTTTTAACTTCCAAAAGTAAATATTTCCCCCAAGAAGGTTTAAACTATAAGAGAGGATGGTATTTGTGTTTTTGTCGGAAGAAAACGTGTTATGGCCTGCATCATGCATTACGTTAAATCCAATCGCCGAAAGGTTGAATCCTAAAATTAAACAAAGTAAAATGGATATAAGCCAGTGTGGCTGTAGAAATACGAGAATGATATAGATAAGCGCAAATGAACCGAATAAGATACCGGCTTTTAAAGCGATCGTACGATCTCCAGTTTTCTTTTTGTTCTTTTGCTGGAAATAGCTATTTATCTTGCCTTTGAGGGCTCGCGAGAATAATGTGTTTACATTATTGAATTTAATGGTTGATTTCATGTTGTCTTGCACCCTTGTTTAAATTCGAGGGTTTTTAATCGTCTAATCGAACAAGGCATATGTATAATTATAATATTGTTATCAAATATATGCAAAGCAGTTGGATTTATATCGACTT
Source organism: Sphingobacterium shayense (assembly GCF_013179575.1). Classification (GTDB taxonomy): domain Bacteria; phylum Bacteroidota; class Bacteroidia; order Sphingobacteriales; family Sphingobacteriaceae; genus Sphingobacterium; species Sphingobacterium shayense. The sequence continues at coordinate 39,180 of NZ_JABMCQ010000017.1, forward strand.
TGTATTTTATTTAATAATATTTAACATTTTGTTTGTTTGATTAAAAGTTAATTAACAGAAATTTAACGCATTTAGCACGATTCTTGGATTTACACGATTCTTGGATTTAAAGGTTAGTGTAATAAACATTTTTTAAACTAGGTAGATTCTTTCCGAGTAGCAAAAGGGGGTCGAGTTGTTATGGCACAATAGTATTTAGCAGTTTTCATAGGAGAATGGAATTGTGTCGCTTGTGTTTTTTGGTTCCAGTCGGAGATCAAACAAAAGTATAAAGCGTTACGATCAGGTAAGCTAAGCTGGTCTATGGGTAAGTTCCACCCGTCAGCAATGCTGCGGGTGGGTAACTCATGAAACCGCAATATATACTTGCCCATTTTCTATTTTTACCGGGTAGGTTGCGATTTTACATTCGTCTCCAGATAAGCACTCGCCGGTATCCAAGGCAAACGTTTTCTTGTGGAAGGGACAAGCAACTTTAGGTGTGTCTCCTAAAGAACCTAACATTCCTCGACTTAAGATCATTTGTCTTTTATGCGGGCATTCGTTTTGTGTTGCAAACCATTGATTTCGACGGGCGAAATAAAATAGCGCAATCTGTTGTTCATTCAGCTTTAGACAAATGCCGCCATTTTCGATAGCATCTTCAACGCGGCACGCGGATAACCACTGTTTTTCAATTTCTTGTTTCATCGGGATTTTTAAATAAGGAGGTTGATAATTAAACATTTGTCATATTCCAATCGGCTGCTATTTTTTGCCCTCGGAGTTCGCGGAATTGCACACTAAGATCTTTTTCCTCTGGGGCATTCACAAAATGTACGAAACGTTTTCGGAGCTCAGGGTCGTTTACTGCGGTTTTCCATTCGCACTGATAAGTGTTGACCAGATATTGCATTTCGGCCTCCCATTCTGTGGCAATTTTCAAACTATCTTTTACCACGACATTTCGTAGGTAATCTATTCCGCCCTCCATCTTATTTAGCCATGTTGCAGTGCGTGTGAGGGGGTCGGCTGTTTTGATATAAAACATTAGGAATCGGTCGATGTATTTAATGCAGGTTTCGCTATCGATATCGCTTGCGAGCAAAAGTGCATGCTGTGGTTTGCTGCCACCATTTCCACAGACGTATAGATTCCACCCTTTTTCGGTGGCAATTATACCGAAATCTTTGCTTTGAGCCTCTGCGCATTCGCGAATACATCCACTTACGGCTGATTTTAATTTATGTGGCGACCTTAGGCCTCTATATCGTTCCTCAATTTGAATGGCGAAGGATACGCTGTCGTGCAGACCGAAACGACACCAAGTGCTTCCCACGCAACTTTTAACGGTGCGTAAGGATTTTCCGTAGGCATGCCCGCTTTCGAATCCCGCAGCTATTAGTTCTTCCCAGATCTGAGGTAGATCATTAAGGTGAGCTCCGAATAGGTCAATCCGTTGCCCTCCGGTAATTTTTGTATAAAGACCGAATTTTTTTGCT
>NZ_JABMCQ010000170.1 GCF_013179575.1 Sphingobacterium shayense
TCTGTAAAACCCTGGAATGAGCTAACGATCGGAATCATAACGTAATGGTTTTCAGAAAGCTGAATACCTGTTCCTCGAAATAATGCGCTGAGCCCTATACCTATTGCCACAACCATTAAAGGGGCGGGGATTTTTTTAAGTCCTTTTATTTTAGGCCAATAAATTAATATCGCTAGTGATAGCACACAAATAGCTGCTACGCCCCAATTTACGCTTTCTAAAATAGTATTACTAAATGCTGCGAAGCCTCCGCCGTTGTCGAATTCAAAAGCATGGTTTTCTGCCATACCGAAAGCTAATGGTATTTGTTTTAGAATGATGGTAATTCCAATTGCGGCGAGCATTCCTAGAATTACAGCTGAGGGAAAATAATTTCCGATCATACCTGCTTTGATAATGCCTAGTATCAATTGAATAATGCCTGCGATTACTACGGCAAGCAAAAAAGTTTCATATGCGCCAAGTTTTTCGATGGCCCCAAGCACAATTACGGTCAATCCGGCGGCTGGTCCACTTACACTTAACGGTGATTTACTGATTGACGAGACAACAAGTCCCCCAATAATTCCGGTTATAATTCCGGCAAATAATGGCGCACCGGAGGCCATTGCAATTCCCAGACAAAGTGGTAGTGCGACAAGAAACACCACAACACTAGCTGGAAAGTCATATTTTAAGTCCCTTTTCGAAAGCTTCAGAAAAGCGGACATACGAGTTCCTAACATAATAATGTTTAACTAATTTATTCTCTATTAAAATTTAATGGAATACATAAAGATACTAGCGACATCTAATCATACCGATAGCATAGCTTATGTATATAAGCTGATGAGAAAGATTTTAGCAGTTAGGAGGCGGTGTGGGGACTGTCGGATGAAACGCGTCAATTAGACGTTCGTTTTTTAAATAGTGACGTTGATCGCCTAGGTTTTCAACGGCCGGGCCAAAAGAGAAGAAATCAGTATTATTTGTGTTTACAAATTTCGTTCCGCCCTCATGTAAATCTTCAGATGGGTAATTGCCCTTGGCAGTGTTTTCGATCTCTAGTTGTAACACAACCTGTAAGATAGTACCCTGATCAAGGATGTCTACAAACATAGGTGTAGCCGAAATGAGCATCTTTATCAAAAAGACGGCAAAACATATTTTCGCTCCTAATATTTGTTTAATTCGCACTAAGTCACCTTTTAATTTTGTTCTTTTCAAAAATACATATTTTTCTTTGGATTTGTTGTGAAAAAAATGTCATTTAATGTTATTTTTTTAATAATCCTTTTTGAATCACTATATTTAATTATATATCTGACAATTTTTATTAAAAATATTTATGAGCGAAAAGACAGGTGAATTTGTTAATAAAATAACAGCTTCCTATAGTCCTAAAGGAGCATTTATACAATTGGGTGCGGCGATTTTAGATGGACAGGTTATTTCGGATGCGAAGGTTAACTTAGCGTTAAAGATGATGAACCGTCACGGATTAATCGCCGGTGCTACAGGCACGGGGAAAACAAGGACTCTTCAACTAATGGCGGAGCAGCTGTCGGATGCTGGGGTACCGGTGTTTTTGCTCGATGTGAAAGGAGATCTTTCTGGTTTGGCGCAACCTGGGACGACTAATGATGCTCTTATTGAACGCGGTAATGCTGTCGGTCTCCCTTTTCAACCTGCGAGCTTTCCGTTGGAGATTTATTCGTTAAGCGGAAAGATTGGCGTTGATATGCGGATTACAGTAGAAGATTTCGGTCCGATCTTACTTTCTCGAATCTTGGATCTTAATGACACTCAAACGGGTGTGCTCGCAGCTATATTTAAGTACGCCGAAGATCAGAAGTGGGCTTTAGTCGATCTAAACGATTTGAAGAAACTTCTATCATACCTTACCGATGGACCCGGTGCCGAGGAAATAAAGGACAATTATGGAAAAATAAGCACGTCCACTTCAGGTACAATTCTCCGAAAAATTGTTGCAGTTGAGCAACAGGGCGTCGCGCATATCTTTGGAGAGAAAGAGTTTGAAATCAATGACTTGTTTGGGAAAGTTGATGGCAAGGGAGTGATCACACTCTTGAATATATCTGATATTCAAGATCAGCCTTTACTGTTTTCCACATTCTTATTAAGCTTGTTGGCGCAGCTTTTCAAAAACCTTCCTGAAGTAGGTGACTTGGATAAACCAAAACTCGTATTCTTCTTCGATGAAGCTCATTTATTATTCAATGGCGCTTCGAAAGCATTTTTGTCGCAGGTGGAGCAGATTGTGCGCCTTATTCGTTCGAAGGGAATCGGTGTCTTTTTTTGTACACAAGCTGCGACGGATATTCCAGAGTCTGTGCTAGGACAGCTTGGGAATAGGGTGCAACACGCTCTTCGGGCGTTTACTCCCAATGACGCCGATAACCTTCGAAAAACAGTCAGAACTTATCCACATTCCGAATTCTATGAGATTGATAAAGTACTAACCTCGTTGGGAACTGGCCAAGCTTTAGTTACTGTGCTAAATGACAAGGGGATTCCAACTGAAGTCGCAGCAACTCATCTCGTGGCTGCGCGTGCGATAATGGGGCCGTGTGAGCAAGGATTATATAATGACATTATTCAAAAATCAGAATATCTTTCTAAGTATAACGAACGTGTAGAACGCGAAAGTGCCGCCGAGATTGTGGAGAAGAAGACAGCAGAATTTGAGGACAAAGAAAAAGAGGAGCAGCTAAAAACGGGTTCCTCTCCCCGCAATAATCGTAGACAAACACCACTTGAGGCGGCTCAAAAGCAAGCGTCGCGAACCCTCGCACGTGAGGGGGTGAAACTTTTGGGAAAACTAGCAACAGGTCTCATTAATATTATTTTCAAAAAGAAGTGATTCGCTAACTTCTTGCTCGTAAAAAGGGCGCTAACGGTTGCGTAAAGAGGTTATTTACCACAATGAGTAGAATTATATTTATATCTTTGTGGTACATAAACTGAATTTTACTAATAGAATAAAAATGACTAAACCAACATTATTGATTCTCGCCGCAGGTATGGCAAGTCGTTATGGATCCCTAAAACAAATTGATGCATTTGGACCTCACGGAGAAACGATTATTGACTATTCAATTTACGATGCTATTAATGCGGGCTTTGAAAAGGTAGTGTTTATCATTCGTGAAGAATTCCTTGATACAATGAGGGAGGTTTTTGATAAAAAACTCGCGGGCAAAATAGACGTTGATTATGCTTTCCAAGATTACGATCTAAGTAAGTTTGGTATTAATAAAACAATTGAACGCTCAAAACCCTGGGGAACGGCACACGCTGTTCTTAGTGCAAAAGATATGGTTAATGGACCATTTTGTGTGATTAATGCCGATGATTTTTATGGAGCGGATTCCTTTAGGAAGATGGCAGATTTTTTGACAACAGATGTTACTGACGATAGGATGGCTCTCATGGGCTTTCAAGTAGGTAATACAATGTCTGATTACGGTTATGTTTCAAGAGGTGTATGTGAGGTAGATCAAGACGGGTACCTAAAATCTGTCACCGAGCGCACCAATATATATTATGCAATGGATGAGGCTACTAATCAGAAGAGCGTTGTGTTTGAAGAAGCTGAAGTCCAGTATCCGCTAAGCCCCGACGCTCGAGTGTCGATGAATTTTTGGGGTTTTACGCCTCATATTTTTAGTGTGGCTGAGGAGATGTTTAAAGAGTTTGTTGAAATTAATTCTGAAAACCCTAAATCTGAGTTTTTTATCCCTTCAGTGCCTGATTTTATGGTGAAAAATAATATGGCGGGTTTTCGAGTCCTTCCCACCTCGTCCAAATGGTTTGGAGTAACATATAAAGAAGATAAACCTATCGTACAGGAGTCTATCTCGAATCTAATTGCGCAGGGGGTATATCCCGAAAAACTTTTTTAAGATTGATAAGTTTATTGAAATAAGGCCAGACTTAACGTTTGGCCTTATTTTGTTCAATGGAATTTCCAATTAATTGGAGATCAAACGATGCTTTTTTTTACCTTTGGTTTTTCTAATCCACGGAGTTCCACGTATCTATTCAACATGAAACTTAAATTCTCATCTTTATTTTTTTTTGTGTTTTCTGTCCTTCTTACTTTTGCTCAAAAGAAAAAAGAGCCACAAGTTTTAGTTTTCGGCTCCGGAATAATCGGATATAGCGCTGCCGTGCAGGCCTCACTCTCGGGTGTGCAAACCTTGTGGATAGTAGATGATGACGTTTTGGTTCCTGAATTTATGCTGAGACCTACAGGTCTTGAGAATCTACCTAATGTGGACGGCGGAATTTGGTTAAAGACGTTGATGTCAATACGTGCAAGTGCCCCGAGTGATTCACTTGCACGTATTGACAAACAAGAGTTGAATCCAAGATTATTTGAAAATGCTGTTGAAAAAGTAATTTCTCAACAAACCAATCTAACGATAGTTCGATCAAGCAAAATCGCCGCTATTAATAAAAAAAGAAGGACATGGGAAGTGATACTTGGAAATCGTTATAGCTATACAATAAACTGTATCATCGATGCGTCAATTGATCAAAAACTAAGCCTGTTTTCCCATAAGGACGATAATGAACAAAAAAACACGAAGGCTCGAAAACTTGAAGAGTTTTCACCCTCCGATATACGCAGCTTGGTTGCTGCTGGTGAATTTCACAATGATATATACGGTGTTCAACTTGCAGACTTGATACATTACGAAAATAATGGTTTCTTTAATTTAGCGGGTGTTTCAAATATAATAGACACCGTGGCATCCACCGCACCTTTACGATCATGCATAGGGCAGGCGTTGGGTGCTACCGCTGCATATTTAGCTTTTTTTAAAAAGGAATCTTCTGAAATAGCTATTAGAGAACTACAGACTGAATTAATGAATTACGGTGCGCGGATACTACCGTATCAGGATCTGTCAATTGATGATCCCAATTTTTTGGCAATTCAGCGTGTCGGATTAGCCGCCGTTTTTGAAGCAAAATGGCAAGGAAATTTGGTTTCCTTTGGAAGGGAGGACAAAGTGATTAACACAGAGATTAAGCAGATATTTAACCAATTGTATTCCCGTAGTCAGTTGTGGTTTTTAGAGAATAATGCTAGAGTAGACGAACTTACGCTAAAGGATGCACTATCTTTAATCAAGTTTGTAGGATTACGTGGGGATGAGATCGATAGAGAGGTTCAACGATACTGGTCTGAAAAATTTAATTTTTCAGGTACTTACGACGAGGATCGCCTACTTCGGAGATACGAGTTTATGGTACTGCTGGACCGATATGCCAGTCCGTACGTGAAAAAAGTAAGTCAGCAAGGTAACTTTGTGTTTTGATACACCAAATTTTCCCTTCCACCATTTAAACAAATCGATGGTCATTGCGGTTAAATGTGTGTTATTATTACTTGGTGGCCCATCACGATTCGCGTTCGGATTCTTTCAAGACCCATCTTCTGAATATTATCGAAGAGTTGGTCTTTGTTCAAATTAAAACGAGACCACAATTTTAATAACTGTGGTCTCGTTTTAATTTTAATAGAATTGCGATTATTTTACTTCTTCGAATTCTACATCCTGCACGTCATCTCCGCCCTGCTTACCGCTTTGGGAATCTGCCGGGTTTCCTTGATCTTGTGGAGCTCCTTGTTGAGAAGCAGCATACATCTCTTCAGACGCAGCGTTCCAAGCATTTTGTAGTTCTGTTGAAGCCGCATCAATGTCATCAAAGTTTTTAGCAGCGTAGGCTACTTTTAATTTTTCTAGACCAGCCTCGATAGGAGCTTTCTTGTCTGCTGATATCTTATCGCCATATTCTTTCAACTGCTTTTCAGTAGAGAATACTAATGCATCAGCGGCATTGATCTTGTCCGCTTCTTCTTTTACTTTTTTGTCTGACTCAGCATTTGCTTCTGCTTCCTGCTTCATTTTTTGAATTTCTTCATCAGATAACCCAGAAGAAGCCTCGATACGGATATTCTGCTCTTTACCAGTAGCTTTGTCTTTTGCAGAAACTTTGATGATACCATTTGCATCGATGTCGAAAGTAACTTCAACTTGAGGAATACCTCGTGGTGCAGCTGGAATACCATCTAAGTGAAAACGTCCAATTGTACGGTTTTGAGAAGCCATAGGGCGCTCACCTTGGAGGATATGGATTTCTACCGACGGTTGGTTGTCCGACGCCGTAGAGAATACTTCTGATTTTTTACTTGGAATAGTTGTGTTTGCTTCAATTAGCTTAGTCATTACACCACCCATTGTTTCGATACCTAAAGAAAGAGGAGTAACGTCTAATAATAAAACGTCTTTTACTTCACCAGTAAGTACACCACCTTGGATTGCAGCACCCAGCGCAACAACTTCGTCTGGATTTACTCCTTTTGAAGGCTCTTTACCAAAGAAGCTTTTTACAGCATCAACAATCGCGGGGATACGAGTTGATCCACCAACAAGAATGATTTCATCAATATCAGACGTAGAATAACCTGCATTTTTTAAGGCAGATTTACAAGGATCAATTGTACGTTTAACTAAGTCAGCTACCAAAGATTCGAATTTAGCGCGTGACAACGTACGTACTAAGTGTTTAGGGCCTGTTGCATCTGCAGTGATGTAAGGTAGGTTAATCTCTGTTGAAGTTGTGCTTGATAGCTCGATTTTTGCTTTTTCTGCGGCTTCTTTTAAGCGCTGCAATGCCATTGCATCTTTCTTCAAGTCGAAACCGTTGTTTTCACCTGCGAACTCGTCGGCTAACCAATTTATTACTGCGTTATCGAAGTCATCACCACCTAAGTGTGTGTCGCCATCAGTTGATTTTACTTCGAATACACCGTCGCCCAATTCTAATACGGAAACATCATGCGTACCACCACCACAATCAAAAACAACGATTTTCATGTCTTTGTGTGCTTTATCCAATCCGTAAGCTAAAGCAGCTGCAGTAGGCTCGTTGATGATACGTTTAACAGTCAACCCCGCAATTTCACCAGCTTCTTTTGTTGCTTGTCGTTGAGCATCGTTGAAGTAAGCAGGTACTGTAATAACTGCTTCGCTAACCTCTTGTCCTAAAAAGTCTTCCGCTGTTTTCTTCATTTTTTGAAGAATCATTGCTGAAATTTCTTGAGGAGTATATTTACGATCGTCAATCTCTACACGAGGAGTGTTGTTGTCACCTTTTATAACGTTGTAAGGAACTTTTGTCGCTTCTTTTGTAGACTCATCATACGACAATCCCATGAAACGCTTAATAGAATAAACAGTTTTGTGCGGATTCGTAATAGCTTGGCGCTTTGCAGGGTCACCTACTTTGCGTTCTCCACCATCAACGAATGCTACGATTGACGGAGTAGTGCGTTTACCTTCATTGTTAGCAATTACTACGGGCTCGTTACCCTCCATCACAGCAACACATGAGTTCGTAGTCCCTAAGTCGATTCCTATAATTTTTGACATATCTTGATTAAAATTATTATTTACAAATTTATATTAACACTACACCATTATCAACTGCTGTGCCAACGTTAAAAACGGCATAAAAAACTAAATTCTGTCTTTTCTTAGTCAAAATCCGCTGACAAAGTGTCATTTTTTCTGTCGTAAGTTACGTGTGCATGACGAGACATTTTTTTTTACTGAGAATAAATTGCTAAATTCGTGTTGATAAGAAAAACATATTATAATGACCTTTCAGGAATATTTAGATTATTTTGAACAAATTTTAGAATCTCCAGAAGACTTTGACCCCTACGGGGATAAAGAATATTTCAACTACACCAAGCTCAATTGGTCAAGAACAAACCGGTGGTTAAAACGATTTGAACCGAATGATCAAATAAAAAACCTTATTGCGTCTATAACTGAACCACAGCACTGGATTGTAATTACTGAGCCGTGGTGTGGTGATGCCGCACATTCGGTAGCTCAACTTTATCAGATAGTGAAGAATAATCCGAATATAGATTTTGAAATTCAGCTACGTGATAGCGAACCTCATCTTATCGAGGACTATTTAACCAGAGGGGGAAAGTCTATTCCAAAACTTATTATTCGGAATGACGTCGGACATGATAAAGTAATTTGGGGCCCTCGTCCCGCGAAGTTGCAATTGATTTTTGATCAGATGAAGACGGAAAATAAGTCTTTCGAAGACCCGAAAGAAGTTTTGCAACGTTGGTATAATGAAGACAAGGGGGAGGAGTTACAGCGAGAACTTATAATCGCTATGACCTAACTATGAACATTGAAGATATTCGCGAATACTGCATCACTAAAAACGAGGTAACAGAAGAACTTCCATTTGGACCGGATACGCTAGTTTTTAAGCTAGCTGGGAAAGTCTTTTTGCTCGTTGGTCTGTCTCAAGTAGACGAGCTTTGTTTTAATGTAAAGTGTAATCCTGAATATGCGGTGGAGCTACGTGAAGATTATCCTCATACTGTTTTTCCAGGCTATCATATGAATAAAAAGCATTGGAATACTGTGTATTGTAATCGTGAGCTTTCTGATGACAGAGTTCGCTCTTTAATCGATGATAGCTATTCCTTAATTTTCCAGACTCTGCCCCGAATGTTGCGGGAGAAGATACTTGATTCGTAAAAATAAAAAAGGAGTCCTTGTATTTCGAACTCCTTCTGTACTAAAGAATTTTAATTATTGATTATCTCACTTCCGAGACTCGAATCGTATTGGTTCTTCCTTTTTCGTGAAGTGGTGTTGAAGACGTGTTGATT
>NZ_JABMCQ010000171.1 GCF_013179575.1 Sphingobacterium shayense
CTGCGGTATCCTGACGCGAACCGTCGTCTGCTATGATGATTTGCTCAGGTAGAATACTTTGTTTTGCCACGCTCAAAAGCACAAGTTCTAATGCTGCGGGCCAATTATAAGTAGAAATTATTAAACTTACCGTCATATGTTGCGTTTTTGTCGTTTCCTTATTATAACGTTATTTATTTCAGAAACGTTACAATAGCAAATGAAAAAAATAAAGGAATTATAATCCGAGTTTTGCAGTCCTGTCTTTAATAGGTTGGTTATTAAGGACGAAAACACGTTCTAAAGATAATTGAAAATCTCTAATAATCCTTGTTTCTGAAATGATTTTTCCCATTTAGGATGCTGATATACTCTCCGAGATGAATCCGAAGATAATAACGATAGCAGTATTGTTTTATCGGGAATTTCGTCAATGGTCAATGCATTTTCTTCGAAATCAGCATGTTTTAGAAAGGTTGGATGAACAATCATAGGTTTGTGAAAAGCAAATGCCATGTTCCAGCTCCCGCTTATTTTTGATTTGAGATAACTATTGAAATCGTTGATCCGAGGCGTAATAAGCGGTAATATAATATCGGATTTTTTTAAGTAAGCTAGAAATACCGAGGTATCCACAAATGTGGAAAAAGTTTTGAAGCTTTGCGTCAACCCTGCTTGTTCAATCTGTTTTAGAAGGTCACGCCCGTCGGATGTCGCTTGGATATTCCCCAAAATGATGAATTTGTATTCTGGCGAAGACCTTAAGACATGTGCTATCTGCATCAAAAAATCATAATCGCGACGTTTATTTTCGACTCTCCCCGGTACGGAAATCCATTTTTGACCTTCCGGTTTTTCTATCGGCATATCCGATATTGTTTGAAAAAATATCGGATAATAAGCCTTAACGGGCGTTTTGGTGAGCTGTCGTGCTGGCTCAACCAAATAATCATTGAGTACTAAGTATTGCGAAACTCTATTTGAGATCAGTTTTTGACCCCATCCCTTTTGTAGTTTTTTGATGTTATGGAGTATCCCGACGAATTTAGACCTTGTAAAGATTGAAAATAAACATAGGAATTTTATACGTCCCTGCGCCGTGTTCAGGAAGACAGCTTTGTAGGCAGTTTGTCTTAATTTAGTAGCAAGAAGGAAACTCGCTTTAATCGTCACTTCTTTACTGTTGTGTTTAACGATCTCGATTCGGTCACAGTAGGTTCTCAAATGAGCGATTCGGTTTTCAAGTGCTACGCTGACATATAAATGCACCTCATACTGCTCACTTAGAAACCATAAAGTACTTTCTAAACATTCCTCGTGAGAATCACCCAGCTCAACGACTGCTACTTTTGTTTTCATCGTAAAAATTCTTCGAGCTGCTGATAGATAACTTTTTGATCGAATTGTTTGAGCACATGCCGATACCCGGCATGTCCGAAGGCATCGCGTGTCTTTTGGTCACCAAGACTGAGAATATATTCTATTGTTTGATCAATGTTTCCATAAGGGACTAGATATCCAGTTTCACCATGTAGAACAAGCTCTCTATTGCTACTCACGTTAAATGCAATACTCGGTTTCCTGTATAACGCCGCTTCAGCTAGTACATAACCGAAGCCTTCCCACTTGGAACTTAATAGAAAAATATCGATTTGATTGAAGAAGCTATCCAAGTCGGAAACGAAACCAAGAAAGTTCACATTTTTTTCTGTTTTCGACTGCTTATTGTATTTTTCTAGTTCCTGGGCGAGAGGTCCGGTTCCGCCGATTAATATTTTGTGTTTTATATTCCGCCAGCTAAGTTCGCGCGATAAATCAATAAGAAACGTTTGGTTTTTTTGCGGTGCCAAACGCGCAAGATTCCCGATTACAATGTGGTCATTTTCTTCGCTTTTAGTTTCTTTTTCTTGAAAAGGGACTGTATTAATTGGGTTGTATATGACTTTGATTTTTTCTAAGGGAAACATTTGCGAATATTTCATGTTTATCGTCTTTTTTGTTTCCTGAGAGTTAGCTAGTACGTCGCTGATGCAATTTTTAAATATGTAGCGGTTTACAGCACTGTTTTTTATAGGAATGGCTGAACCGCGTCGATAAATTATACGTTCGGTACCTGAAAGGTGCCCAGCGTAGGCAGCAATTTTGATGTCAGCTGAACCGTTGACAACTAATATATCAAGCGAGAGGGTGTTGAAGATAGATTTTAAGCGGTTAACCTTAATCGGATTCAGAAAGCTCCGATTCGATACTGCGAAGTCAATATAGGTGATATGTGGGTGGGACGCTATTCTTTTTTTCAACTCGCTATTGGGGTCTCCGAACACAAAAACCTTATAATTCGGTAACCTCGCAAAATGCAATGCCGATTCCATATGCCACTTTTCCCCGCCGCCCCAGGAAATAGAAGAATTAAAAAAGGCTAATTTGATCATTAGCTAAATTTTGATATAATTTTTGGATTTTGCAAGTAATATTGTCATCATTAAATTGTTGAACGTAGTCCAATCCGTTAGTTCTCATTTGTTGTTCAAGAGTAGTAGAAGACAAAATGGACTGAATAGCATGAGATATTTCGTCAATATTCGTGGGGTCTATATACCATGACGAAGGGCCGGCGGCTTCTGGAAAGACTCCTGAACGATTTGTTATCACAGGTGTTCCGGAGTATAATGATTCGATGAGAGGAATTCCAAAACCTTCAAAAGTTGATGGATAGACAAATATGCTAGCTAGCTGGTATATGCCTGCCAAGTCCATCATATTATCTACCTTAAGAAACTTCACTCTTTTTTCTAGAGCGCGAGTTGCTACATAGGCTTTGATTTCATCCATATACGGAGTTTTCTTTCCGATTATTATTAGTGGAATATCTTGATTTTCAATTGCTTTTACAATCTGTAACGCGTTTTTGCGACGTTCCACAGAACCTACATTTAAGATAAAGTTAGTTGGGAGCTGGTAGCGTTTCTTGATTTCTTCTTTTCTTTCCTCACTGATAGGCTGTTTAAATGCAGGGTGACAACTCTGATAGATAACTTCTATCTTATGCTCCTCGATGTTTAAAAAATTGATAATGTCCCGTTTGGTTTGCTCGCTTATTGCGATAACCTTATCGGCACGTTCCGCTGCGTAGCGGAACTTCTTGGCATAGATCAATCTGTCTAGTGGCTTGTAAAGCTCAGGGTATCGAATGAAGATAAGGTCGTGAATGGTCACCACGGAGCGGATCTCTGTTTTATGGATACCAATAGGAATTTCACCAGAGAGACCATGATAAACCTGTATATCGTCGTTTTGTAGATATTCAATTATGCCACGACTACGCCAATAAGATGGAAAAATTTTGTTGAGAAAGCTCTTCCTAGGAGTTCGAATCTGTAAATGAGACGCATCGATGGTGGGTTTTGATTTTGTCGTGTATAGGATGTAGTCGTTATCGGGATAATATTCATGCATCGAACGTATTAGGTCTCTACTGTAGTTTCCTAATCCCGAACTGTTGTTGAAATAGCGTTTTGCATCATACCCTATGCGCATACTACGAATGTTATATTTTGTTTAATCTTGCGATAACCATTTCCGGAGTTATCAGTTCGATGGCTTCAATGCCATTACAAAGACAGGATTTATTGCCATAGATGGAGCTAGGCCGATTTGGATGCTGTACTTGTATACAGTCCTGTATTGATTGTCCATACCCAAGAAAACCACTAAATGGATGCGTTGCACCCCATAGCGAAAGGCAACGTGTGCCTACAAGAGATGACATATGCATTCCAGCAGAGTCCATGCTTATTACAAGTTTGAGATGGCTGATTAAATCTAACTCCCCGGCAATACCGAGTTTTCCAATCGTATTGTGCACATTGGGAAATTGTTTACTCCAGTTTTCGGCAATTTCATCTTCCTGTTTGCCTCCGCCAAAAATATAAAATGAATATTTTTTTTGATCGAATGTGTTAAAAATCTGGTCCCAATGTCCGGTTGCCCATACTTTATAGGGATGCTGTGCAAAGGGGGCGATGCCGATGTGGATCTTTTCCTTCACCAAGAACTGCTCGTATTGTCTGGGGACCGGGCGAACCTTTTTTGTGAGCCTATGATCTAGTTTTATCGGAAATCCCAGGTGACGAAAAACATCGGCATAACGTTCTACTGTGGGACGTAACTGTCTCAATACCTTATGTTTTTTACGCGTAAGCTCTTTCTTATTATGGCGAGCTTTATCTAAGGTTGCCAAGGGAAATCCAGCCGTTTTGAAAAATAGAGATAGAATACGCGTACGGATATTATTATGAAGGTCTGCGACGTAGTCAATATCGTAGTGTTTAAGTTCACCGAATAAACGCCATAATCCTTTAGGACCTTTGTGTTGCTCCTCTGGAAAGATGGGGTGGAAGGTAACATTAGGTATATCCTCAAAGAACGCCTTGAATTGTGGACGGCTAACCATGATGAGCTCGATATGCTTGTGCTGCATGCTAAGCTCCCGCAAGACAGAAGCGACCATTGCCACATCGCCCATGGCAGAAAAGCGCGTGATTAACACTCGAACATTTTTCATCGTGATTATTTTTGTTTCCCGTAAAGCACAGGGTTTAATGAAGGATCATTATACATTTTCATTTGCTTATATACTTTCATATATTTTTTCCCACTTTCAATATCCGATAGAAGCTCATCAATGCTTTGTGATAAATCCTTTCGCTGTTCAAGCAACACGTTTAATTTGTTTTGACAGGTCTCGATATGTTCCTTGCTTGCATCACCACGTCTGGTTTCTTGCTCCATGTGATATATTTTTAAAGCTAAGATCGAAAGACGATCGATTGCCCAAGCAGGACTTTCTGTATTAACACGTGCTTCTAATGAAGGTTTCACGTGGCGAAATAGACTTAAGTAATAACTGTCGATATACTCTACAGTGTCGGTACGGAATTGATTCGATTCATCGATGCGACGTTTCCAATATAATCCTCGCTCGGGTTCGATATCTGGATTACGAACCACATCTTCCATATGCCACTGCACGGTGTCTATCCAGCATTTAAGGTAAAGAAGGTGTTCCAATGATTGGATATCATATGGGTTGTCTATCGGTTGGTCGATGTTGTCAAATCGATGGTAATCATCGATCGCCTTTTTAAACATATTGTTGGCAATTGCGCTAATCATAAGCGCAAAGATAGGGAATTAACTTTTTGCTTGATGAATGAAAAAGTTAATTAAAGATATCTATTAGGAAACTCGGGAATAAGCCAAGGAGAATAAGTAGTAATGTGAACAAGTAACTGATGTATAAAAGCATGTTCGGCGCAGTTTTCTCTTGAGAAATATTTTCTTCTTTCCGCAAGAAGGCATATAACGGAATACGAAAATAAAAAAACAAGGAGATAACTGAGGTTAATGCTCCCACGACAAGCAGTAAGATCACTGCTGTGTTGTTATAATCTCCGGTAAAATCAAAGAGCGCAGTGAAAACCATCAGTTTACCAATAAAACCGATAGTGGGAGGTAGTCCGATCAACGAGATGCATACCAACGAAAAGGCAGTGAACAGTACCGGCATCTTTTTTCCTAGCCCGCCATAGCTACTTATTAACGTGGATTTTGTTAGGTATTCCAGCTGATCTATAAAAAGGAATGCAGCTAAGTTCATCAGTACATATGCACAAATATAGAAAAATAGGAAAGCAGAACTGTCTTGATAAGCATAGATGGCCATTAATAAAAAGCCTGTGTGTCCGATCGATGAATAGGCCATCATTCTTTTTACATCCGTCTGGCGTAGTGCGGCTAGATTACCAACTAACATAGTTGCAATAGCTACTAAGACAACATACCAATTTATCAATTCCGAAAAATAGAAATTGGTAGAAGAATAGGACTGGTACAGCCGTGTAAACAAAATGAGGGCGCCGACTTTTGGTACTGTAGATAAAAAAGCTGTAATACTCGTTGGGGCACCTTGGTATACGTCAGGGGTCCACACATGAAAAGGGACAAAGCCTAGTTTGAAACCTATACCTACTAAGGTAAACAATAGCGCTAGGCTGGTCATCAATTCCGGCGCTGCCATTAATCCTTGTAAATGTGCTGCCGCTTGAAAATCAAGGTTTCCTGTCAGACCGTAGATTAACGATAGCCCATAAAGCATGACCGCTGCACAGACTGAGCCAAACAGCGCGTATTTCATGGAAGCTTCTGCCTGACCTTTGTTTTTTGAAAAATACCCTACCAGGATGTACGAAGCGATAGAGACCATTTCAATACCGATAAATGCTAATAACCAGTTGCTAGTACTAGCAAGAATATGCGTTCCTAGAATTGCAGCAAGAAGTACGCTATAAATGTCTCCATTATTATCTGAATGCCGACTTCCGATAAAGAGAGTAATAACGAATGCAGAGATGATGGTAATGATCCGCGCATAACTACTCATGGGGTCTACAATCCACATGTTTGAAAAACCAATTGAGACCTGACCAAGTTGTTCGAACAAGAGATATCCAACAATCCCTAGTGTGAGTAGTGTAGCTACGTATGTGCAATGTTTATATATCCGATGTAGAAACAACGAAGAGAATATACTGAGGACAAATCCAATAATGAGGGCCAATTCCGGCTTAAATAAAGGTACGGAACTTATGATTTGGTCAAGTATATTGCTGATCGAGATATTCACTGTTTTCTACGGACTTATAAGTATGGATTGATAATATCAATGAGCTTAAGGATAGATGCATTTAGCTTACCAAACACAAGCGATGGCATGATACCCAGAATAAGTGCTAAGGAAATTGCTGGTACGAGAATAATTAGTTCGCGACGATTAAGGTCGGTGAGTGCGGCTTTCCATTCAGTTCCCCCTTGTAAACGCGTTTGTCCGAAGAACATGCGTTGTAGCGTCCATAGGAAATAAGCGGCACTTAAAAATATTCCTGCGGATCCAGCAATCGCCATCCAGCGTGGGATTCCAGTTGATATTGTTTGAGCATTGAATGCCCCGATGATTACAAAAGCTTCGCCGATAAAGGCGGAAAATCCCGGTAAGCCAAGCGAAGCAAAAAAGACAATCGCCACACAGGCGGTGTATTTAGGCATGATCGTCGCTAACCCTCTGAAATGGTATATATAACGGTCATGGACTCTATCATAGATGACCCCTACAAGGAAAAATAATGCAGCGCTTAAAAAACCATGTGAAATCATTTGAAACATCGCGCCGGAAAGCCCTTCTGCTGTTAAAGAAGCGATGCCCAAGAGAACAAATCCCATATGTGATACGGACGAATATGCGATCATTCGTTTTAGATCTTTTTGAGCCAATGCGTTAAGAGCTCCATATAAGATCGAAATTACTCCAATTAGTGCTAGCCACCAATTTGTATGCGCCGCCATGTCCGGAAATATACTATAACACACTCGAATGATACCATAGCCGCCAATCTTCAAAAGTATTCCGGCTAAGATGATGGAAACTGGAGTAGGGGCTTCTACGTGTGCGTCAGGGAGCCAGGTATGCAGAGGTACAATTGGTACTTTAATAGCAAAGGCGAAAAACAGAATGATAAATCCAACCAATCTTGCAGGGACCCCCAATATTTCATGATAATTACCAATAAAGCTAAAAAAGGATCCTTCAACGTAGTTGCTGGCGTTCATCATATGTAACATGTTGAAGGTATGTGCTCCTGTTTCTGGGTTAATTACAGAGAAATACAAGCCTACGATAACTAGAAGCATTAAGACAGACCCCAACAATGTATATAAGAAAAATTTGATGGCTGCATATTCGCGCCGGGAACCACCCCATATACCAATTAAGAAATAAAGGGGAAAGAGCATAACTTCATAGAAGACATAAAAAAGGAAGAAGTCTAGTGCGCAGAATATTCCCATCACTGCTGTGTTAAGTAACATGAGCAGCGCAAAATAGCCTTTTGGACTTTTGTCGATATTCCAAGAGGCACCGATTCCCATAAGCATAACCAAAGCACTTAACACGACTAAAGGTAGTGATATACCGTCTAGCCCAACTAGATAATCGATCTCTAGTTTTCCAATCGCGCCTAAATCCAATCGAATCCATGATATCTGTTCCAGAAACTGGAAGTCTGCAAGGGTATTCACACCCGCTTGTGACCCTTGAAAATTTTGGTAAATATATAATGATATCCCCAGTTGCAACAACGTAAAGCCTAGCGCAATATATTTATAACTCAACCGAGCTGCATGAGGTAGAGCCAAAATCAATGTTAAGGCAATCAAGGGAAGAAATATTAATATGGATAATAAGCCCATGTTCTATTTAATTATCAAATAAAGAAAACCCAAAATCAAGACGGTCAAAGCAAAACCAATATATCCTTGTAATTGCCCATTTTGAACGTGTCTTACCAAATGACCAAGGTAGTACGTGCTATTGCCCACAAGATTTACTATTCCGTCAAGAATATTTTTATCAAACCAGTGCGCTATCTGGGAAAGCCAGTTAACCAAATTTGTAAAGAAATAGGTTAGTCCGTCAACGATTTTTCGATCAACGAAATAAAGCGCTCGACTGACTCGCTTTATGTTTTTTACAAAAACGAACTCGTTAAATTCATTGAGATAAAACTGATTGTTGGCGAATAATACCAATTTGTTATC
>NZ_JABMCQ010000172.1 GCF_013179575.1 Sphingobacterium shayense
ATCTTAGGAATGAGGAAGAAGTGATCTTTAGAACGGGTAGTATTTATACAGCTATACGGGCGTCGATGGCGATACCCGGTGTATTTAGAGGAGTGGTGTTTGGTGATCGATTTTTAGTTGATGGCGGGGTTCTAAATAATGTGCCGGTGAATCATGTACAGCATAAAAATAATGTGATTATTGCGGTAAATCTAGACGGTCTGCCCGAGCAGAAAGGAGATAAAATACCTAGACTTGGTGCAATTGGTTTATTGCAAGAGTCTTACTACGTGATGCGACGGAAAATGAGCGCAATGAATCTGGCTCTTTTTAAGCCTGATTTTACGATTTCCGTGTCACAGGATTCTGCTGGTATCTGGGAATTTCATCGCTCAAATGAATTAATCGAACGAGGTTACCAGTTGGCAAAAGAAGCAATTGAAGCTTAGTACTACAAGAAGAGATTAACTTTGGTTATCAAGTTTGCCTATTTTTGATAGAAATTCGCTGAGAAGGAGATTAAAACGTTTTGGGTTCTCCAAATTTGGCAAGTGACCCGCGTTCTCTATTTGTTCATAAACTGAGCTTCTGATTCCATCAGCTAAATCTTGCATGTCTTTAGCGGCCGTGATTCGGTCTTGAATACCTCTGATAATTAGGGTAGGGACCGTTATCTTCGCTAGAACTTCAGTTGTATCTGTCCGTGCAGCTAATGCAAGTAGGGTTGCGCAGATGGTACGTAGACTGTTCCTGCGGATACTGCTTTTTATTAGCTCAACAGCCTCGGGGATTTCTTCAATATTGTCCGGTGAAAAGACGTTTTCGGTAAATCCGATGGCAAATGGACGACGTCCATATTTTAAAACAGCTTGAATGCTGTCGAAGCGTTTTTGTTTTCCTGCATCGGAATCGGCCTTTGAATGGGTATCAGAAAGAATAAGTCCGTTTATTTTTTCCGGGAACAATTGGTAGGCGCGTAGCGCGATATATCCACCCATAGAGATACCACAAAGAGTAACCTTTTGAATTTCTAATTTTTCTATAAAAACGCGTAAGTCTTTTGCAAACACATCGATGGAAAAGAAACCGTGCCCCGAAGTACTATTGCCATGTCCGCGGATATCAACTGCAATACCTGTTACCTGGTCAGGTAACGCACTGAGCTGTTGGCGCCACATGTTCTTGTTAAAAGGGAATCCGTGTAGAAATATGATGGTATTGGATTCTTCAGATTTCGATTTTTTGATATAATAGGAGATGCTTATATCACCAATCCGTATTTTGTTGCTTTTTATAACACGTTCTGCCATATAGTTGTAATTTGTTGATGCAAAGTATTAACGCCTAAAAGGCAGTAATGTTTCCTTCTGTTAAATGTACGGATTATTCTGTTGAATACATTAAGTTGGATTCGATATGGTATCCTAAGCGTTTTTTGCAGAGCAAAGGTATCCTGAATAGTTTGTTGCTGTGTATGTTGAAGCTCGATTCAGAAGGGATGAAAAGTTTTTTTTAAACTAATTCCCTCATAGTAAATGGTTTTTGATTTAGAGAGCAGAAAATGATTAAAAAAATTTGAAAAAATCGAAAAAGTAACGATATTTGCATCACCAAAAACGAACAGTTTTTGATACTCAAAAAAAATGCGCTCATAGCTTAACTGGATAGAGCACCTGACTACGAATCAGGAGGTTAGGGGTTCGACTCCCTTTGAGCGCACTTTTTGAATTCTCATTATACAAATCCACTTTTAGTTTTCTAATTTTTCACCCTTTTTAGATCGCTGAGCATGTTCTCAGGGTTTGACAAGTATGAAGATTATGCTTGATGTTACAATGTTTTTGAAAATAAAGGATTTAGAATACTTATCTTCGCGCCAATGAAAAAAATAATAGACTACAGGAATCTTCTTCAAGTTGATAAATCAGCTGATCTAAGCACTCTAAAAACAGTTTACCGTCAAATAATGAAGGAATGTCATCCTGACCGATTTGTTAACGATGAACAAGGGTTAGTTGAAGCGGAAGCTAAAAGCAAGGAGATGATCGAAGCGTATCATTTTCTTGTGAGCATTTGTCCCGAAACATTAGAAAAACAGCGCCCAATCTATAAAAATACGATTGATACTTCCGTTATTTTGGATTTTGATTGGAAAGCACAGGTAATGTCTATTACCTTTCTTGACGGCAGTCAGTACGAGTATTTTGGTGTTCCTCGCAACGAATATGTGAAATTTATAAATGCAGATTCGCCGGCTCGATTTGCAAAGAGACATATTTACCCTAAATATACGTATAGGAATGTACTGAAGACAACTGCTGCTGTTTAAAAGCTAAGTGTGTATCCCACTTTTTGGCTATTACTGGGAATGCAGCACTTGATAAATTCTCGTTTCAATCCAGTATATTGACTAGATGATCTTTTCTAGATAGATTTTTTGAAAAACACTGTATTGATAGCAAGCTGGTTATATTAGTCGGTGGGTAAAAATTTAAAAAAATGTTTGGATACCCGTCCGATTTATCTATATTTGCATCACCAAAACAGAACGGCCGAGATGTCAATAATGTGTTGGTTGCCCGCGCTCATAGCTTAACTGGATAGAGCACCTGACTACGGATCAGGAGGTTAGGGGTTCGACTCCCTTTGAGCGCACTTAGTACACGAAGCCTAATTCTCATCGGATTAGGCTTTTTTTTCGAACATAGTAAAAAAACAATACTACACTTATGCTAAACCTTGTCTTATTCGGTCCTCCAGGTGCTGGTAAGGGTACTCAATCCGAAAAATTAATCGAGAGATACCAACTAGTTCACGTCTCTACAGGCGACATTTTTCGTGCGCATATTAAGAATCAAACGGAGCTTGGGAAACAGGTAAGCCAAATAATTGCAGATGGTAATCTAGTTCCTGATTCTATTACAATTGCGATGTTAGAGGAAGAAATAGAAAAGAACCCCCAGGCGAAAGGATTTATATTTGACGGTTTCCCGAGGACAGTTGCGCAAGCGGAATCACTTGATGCATTCATGCAGTCCATTGGTGAACAAATCACAGGAGTGGTTGCGCTGGATGTAACCGAAGAGGAGTTGAAACAACGTATTGCTAAACGTCAAGAGATATCAGGTAGAGCAGACGATGCTGCTGATAAATTGACGAAACGTATTGAAGAGTATTTCAATAAAACAGTTCACGTTCTTCCTTATTATGAGAAACAAGGAAAGCTATCAAAAGTTAATGGTATCGGTGAAATCGAAACTATTTTTGGTGATTTGACAGCGATCGTAGATAAATATTAAATAAATAGTTTAGAAGTAATATGGCCCAAGGCTCAAATTTCGTAGATTATGTGAAGGTGTGTTGCAGATCTGGACACGGTGGAGCTGGTTCGGCACACTTACACCGAGACAAGCACACGGCAAAAGGAGGGCCCGACGGGGGAGATGGTGGACGTGGTGGTCATATTATCCTTAAAGGTTCGACACATCACTGGACCTTGCTACACCTGAAGTATCGTAAACATATCATTGCTGCGAACGGCGAGCCCGGCGGGAGTGCTTTATGTACAGGCGCAACAGGTAAAGACGAAGTGTTAGAAGTGCCTCTAGGGACTATAGCAAAAGATGCCGAGACTGGCGAAGTGCTATTCGAGATCACCGAGGACGGTGAGTCGAAAGTTCTTACTCCTGGGGGAAAAGGAGGGCTGGGTAACTGGCATTTTAAATCACCAACGCAGCAAACACCTCGATTTTCTCAACCGGGCTTGCCGGGTAAAGAACAGTGGATCATTTTGGAACTTAAAGTGTTGGCGGATGTAGGGCTTGTCGGATTTCCGAACGCTGGTAAATCGACGTTGTTGTCGGTGGTATCCGCTGCCAAACCCGAAATAGCAAATTATCCGTTTACGACATTAGTACCTAATTTAGGGATTGTCAGCTACCGGGATAGCAAATCTTTTGTGATGGCAGATATTCCGGGGATTATAGAGGGAGCATCTGAGGGTAAAGGTTTAGGCTATCGTTTTTTGAGACACATTGAACGTAATTCTGTTCTACTCTTTATGGTACCTGCTGATACCGATCGAAGTATAGAAGAGGAATATGCTATTTTATTGAATGAATTAACGGTTTATAATCCCGAACTGATTGATAAGCCGCGTTTGTTGGCGATCACTAAATCGGATATGTTAGATGATGAGCTCGAAGAGGAGATGGCTTTGACCGTTCCAAAGGGGATTCAATCAATCTTCATTTCGTCAGTCTCCGGAAAGAATATTCAACAGTTAAAAGATATGATCTGGAAAGCGATCAATAGTTAAGATCTAATTTCTTATAAGAAAGATAAAAAGCGATGTCCGTAAAGATGTCGCTTTTTTTATGTTAAATGATAGGGAATAACTTCGTTTCTATATTCCGTTTGTAAGTGTTTACCTGTGCAAAAAAATCTCTATTAACACTGTTTGTATGCTGCTCTAATAAATAAGGCAAAACGACGGTTCCGGCGGTGGTGGCGAGCTTATAATACCCAAATAAGGTCCCTTTATTTTTTTGCACGGATTTCACTTCACTAACCGAAATTATATCCTTCTTTAAATTAAATACGATGGTATCTTTTTTTAAAAAATCAATAAGAACTTCGCCAGTTTGCGGATCATAAAATATGCGCTGATCTTTTGATGCACGCACATGATTTGTATAGACAAACAACTGGCCAATTAAATAAAGACTCAAGGGGAGCATAAGCCATAATATTTTAATTTTCAGGCCTATTACCAGGATTAGAATAAGTAATATAAACCCGCTAGCGACAGTCCACAATGTGCCCCTTGCCGCCTGAGTAAAGACTGCAGCCGAACTTTCTATGGGTAAGAAGGTGTTGGGTCTACGCACATTCGATACGGCAGTTTGTGATCCCCCCATAGAGAATCGTCTCCAGAAGAGATATAGTAATGTGCCGAACAGCGCTAACAGTAATAATACCTTCATCGTGTCACTTTTAATACTGTTCTGATTCGTTTGGATAATTTCCAGACTTGACATCAGCGGCATATTGTGAAGCCGCCTCCACGACGTTCTCATACATTTTCATGTATTGGCGCAAAAATTTCGGTTTGAAGTCTTTTGTGAAACCAAGCATGTCGTTCACAACGAGGACCTGACCATCGCAGCCGTTCCCGGCACCGATTCCTACCGTTGGAATGTTTAATGATTCGGAAACTTCACGCGCAAGTTTTGCCGGTATTTTTTCAAGGACGATAGCAAAGCACCCGGCTTGCTGAAGCGCTAATGCATCTGACTTTAGTTTTTCAGCTTCGGCTTCCTCCTGTGCTCTGACCGAAAAAGTGCCGAATTTATTGATGGATTGAGGTGTTAAGCCTAAGTGACCACATACCGGTATCCCGGCGTCTATAATTTTCTTTATATTATCGATAATTTCAATTCCTCCTTCAAGTTTCAACGCATGCACACCTGATTCTTTCATCATACGCACAGCTGCTTTGAAAGCATCCTCTGCTGTTCCTTGATATTCTCCAAATGGCAGGTCAGCAAGAACTAGAGCTCTTTTCGCCCCCCGTGCAACTGCGCTCGCATGGTATATCATGTTATCTAATGTGATCGGAAGCGTGGTTTCATATCCAGCAAACACGTTAGCAGCGGAGTCGCCGATAAGCAATACGTCGATTCCTGCTTCGTCAAGAGCTTTGGCGGTAGAAAAATCGTAAGCAGTCAACATTGTCACTTTTTCTCCGTTTGTTTTCATGGAGAGAATCGTGTTTGTAGTAACCCGTTTGATAACTTTATGTACTGACATTTTATATGTTTTGGTGTAGCAAAACTAATTAATTAAAACATAAATCTAGGGAAATAATCTAGATTGCAAATGTGAGATCGGAAATCTAGGTGATTATTGCTATTTTTGTCGCTATGCAGGAAAACGAAAATCGTTTGTTTAAATTCCCCAAGTTTCAGGATTTAATCATTTTCGAAGACGATAATTTAATCGTAATCAACAAGCCACCTTTTATTAGTTCGCTAGATGACAGAGCGGGAGGGGAGGTGAATATCCTTCGCCTAGCCAAGAAATATCATCCCGATGCACAGGTTTGTCATAGACTCGATAAGGATACATCTGGTATCCTATTGATTGCGAAGAATCCAGAGACATACCGCTTGATATCGATTGAATTTGAGCGTCGACGTGTAGTTAAAGTATATCATGCCGTTATCGGGGGGACTCATCGTTTCACAGACTTGCGTGTCGATCTACCTATATTGAACCAAGGCAATAAAAATGTTTCGATCGACCGGGCTAATGGAAAAGTCGCCGAAACGATTTTTAACTCAATACAGTTTTTCAGAAACTTTACTTTGGTCGAATGTAAACCGATAACCGGACGAATGCATCAGATTCGTATTCACTTAGCGACGCAACGAGCGGCAATTGTTGGTGATGAGATGTATAGAGGTAAACCTGTGTACTTATCCCAGATTAAAAAAAGAGGATACACATTGTCTAAAGATGAAGAAGAAACACCGATTATGAAACGGTTTGCGCTACATGCGCGCAAAGTAAGCTTCAAGATCGACGGCAAAGATTATGCATTTGAAGCTCCGTATCCGAAAGATTTCGCGACTTTAATAAGGCTGCTGGAAAAATTTGATAGCTAACTGTAAATTATAAATATGGCTAATAAAAGGATTACCTGGAGCAAAGTCTTAAATATTGTACTGATTCTGATTGTTATTTTGGTGGCTATACCAGCCACTCGAAGTATCTTTCAAAAAGGACTTATGAAGTTAGGTTTTTTTCAGCCCGATTTGAAAACTCCGGTAGTACAAGACGCCGAGAAGCCTCCGATTGAGCCCGAATCCTCTTTGCAAGCATCTACAGACGGATCACAAGTGTCATTTCAGGATGACGGGGGTAAAATATTGAAAATACAGGAATTAAAGGGTAAAGTGGTTTTCTTGAATTTTTGGGCTACGTGGTGCCCTCCATGTAAAGCCGAAATGCCCTCGATACAGGCTTTGAAAGATAAGTTTGAGGGTGATCAGGCGGACAAAATAGCTTTCCTATTGGTGGAGCTTGAGCAAGACAAGGAGAAAGCACATGCGTTTATGAAAGAAGGAGGAATGGATCTGCCTATATTTTATCCCGCAAGTGAGATCCCTCCAACGTGGTTAGGTCAATCTATTCCCACAACGCTTATCCTCGACAAAGAAGGGAACGTTGCAGCGCATCATGAAGGAATGGCTGACTATTCCACGGACAATGTTTTCGAATTTATCACTGAACTTATCAATAAATAATATATGACTAGAGCGGAATTGATTCAGCAGATCAAATTGAAGAAGAGCTTTTTGTGTGTAGGTTTGGATACCGATATGACAAAAATACCCTCGCATCTACTCGGTGAAGAAGATCCTATATATACGTTTAACAAAGCGATAATTGAAGCAACAGAGGATCTGTGCGTTGCATATAAACCAAATATTGCTTTTTTTGAATGCTATGGAGTTAAAGGTTGGCAATCTTTGCAAAAGACATGGGAGGCCTTGCCTAAAAATTGTTTAAGTATTGCTGATGCCAAACGCGGTGACATAGGGAATACATCCACACGTTATGCTAAGGCGTTCTTTGATCAGGAGGTTTCCGGTTTAGGCTTTGATTCCATTACTATTGCTCCTTATATGGGACATGATTCAGTTACGCCGTTTTTAGAAATTCCGAGGAAGTGGGCAATCGTACTCGCGTTGACATCCAATCCGGGGAGTCTGGATTTTCAGAATTTTCGTAACGAACAGGGGCAGCAGCTTTTTGAATCGGTATTAGAAAAAGTGGCTAGTTGGGGATCGATTGAAAACACCATGTTTGTCGTGGGCGCCACGCGCGGGCAAGGGTTTGCTGAAGTTCGCCGCTACGCACCTGATCATTTTTTGCTTGTTCCTGGCGTAGGAGCGCAAGGGGGATCATTATCCGATGTCTGCCAATATGGAATGAATAAAGATTGTGGTTTGCTTGTAAATAGTACTCGTGGCATCATATATGCATCCTCAGGAAAGGATTTTGCTGATCGCGCTCGGCAAGAGGCTCTCCTCTTGCAACAGCAAATGCAATTAGAGCTTGAAAAGGCGGGAATAATTTAGAAGCTGGAGAAATCTAGCTTTTATTTTTTTAGTTAAATGTTGGCACAATAATTAGGTGTATATTTAAAATGAATTCTATATGCATATAAGGTCAATACAATTTTTTCTCTTGATCATTTTTATTGTTACAACTGGATGTAGCTCCATATATATGCCTAACGTACCGGCGACGCCGATGTTTAAGCAACGGGGAGAAGCGTATTTGGCCGCCCACGCAAATGTCAAAGGGAACATAAGTGCGAACACGGGTGTGGCTTTTGGGAAAAACCTTGCTATTATCGCAAATGGGTCCTATATTGATCGCGGATCTTCGAGGAGTAATGAGCTCTTCAAGCAGTATCTAATTGAAGGAGGAATAGGATATTTTACCACCATGGGTAAATTGAAATTGCAGGTTCTTGAAGT
>NZ_JABMCQ010000173.1 GCF_013179575.1 Sphingobacterium shayense
TCCAGAAAGGATTTCATATTATAACCATAGTGGCTCCCTTACGGACTGGAAAAATTTCGGGAAATGGGCACATGATATGTTACTTAACGGAAAACAAGATCTCGGCCCAGATGTAAAACAGAAAGTCCTAGATCTGACCAAAAATGCGTTATCAGACAAAGAAAAAGCAAAGATTTTATATAAATACATGCAGAATAAAACCCGCTATGTAAGCATTCAGGTTGGTATCGGGGGGATAGAACCCTTTCCTGCAAGCGATGTAGAAAAATATGGGTATGGCGACTGCAAAGCACTAGTAAATTACATGCAGAACCTATTATCCTTCGCTGACATCCCTTCTTATTACTGTGTCGTAGAGGCTGGATGGCAAAAGAAAAGCCTCCGATCTTCATTTGCAAATATGCAGGACGGCAATCATGTTATTCTTTGCATTCCTTTTAAGAACGATACGACATGGCTAGAGTGTACAAGCCAACTAATGCCGTTTGGATCCCTAGGAGATTTTACGGATGACCGCCTAGTTCTCGCCTGGACAGCCGAAGGCGGTCAAATATTAAAAACACCAACATACACTGAGCGAGATAATCGACAAATACGCCATTCCACATTAAAACTTGTTGACCATAAGCATTTCGAAGGGAAAATGGTAACAAAATTCTACGGCACACAGCTTGATAACCATTTAGATGTTTTACGGGCTAACCCGACAGATAAGGCAAAATTATTAGCAAAGCACTACGACATTAATAATATATCTTTTGCGGCTATTGATTACCAAATGATTGAACAAGACAGTTCATATGTACAGGAAAACCTCAATCTTAGTATTCAACATATAGCACGGACGACAAATAGTAAGTTAATCATACCGACGACACCATTCAGTAGTTACGTGAACCTTCAACGCAATGACAACAGGCAACGCAACGTCTATATAAACCGTGGTTTTACTGACAAGGACATCCTTGAAATTGAACTGCCTGAGGATGTCAACAAGGTCATGACTCCCATTAATAAATCCTATGAATGCCCTATGGGAACTTTTGAATTCATCGCTAGAATAGAAAACGATAAATTAATCTGTCTTCGAACCTTAACGATTAAACAAGGTGAATATAATGCTGATCAATACAACGTCTTTCAGGATTTCTTAAAATCAGTGGGACAAACCGACCGTAGTCGGATTTCGCTGGAATTAATTCAATAAGAAAAATAAGACGGTACTGATTAAACAGTACCGTCTTATTTTTCTTATTTACAAATAGTCGCTACCTAATAAATATAGGTTAATACGAATTATCGTTTCAATTCAATGGTATTTTTTTCCGTTTGGATTAAACGGTTATAAAACTCCTTTAAATTAAAATATTCCTCTGGTAGAAATATCGATTTATTTATTTGAGTGGTCGTTTCAACGAATAACATATCGTCTTCCTGTTTAGCAGAATAAATATATCGCGCACTTCTTTCGGGAAGAGCTAGGCTAATCTTATCCTGCAATCCTTCTTTCGTCCAAACGTATCCTTCTGGAAGTTTAATAGTAATGCTATAATTTTCCTGTGTTTTTGCAGCCATATCTACCGGATATGACCTTTCTTCTAAATTAAACGGGTTTTTCGTATGAGCCCCAAGAATAATAGGCTGAATCTGTAATGAGCCATTGCCAGCACTTGCAAAATCTACAATTTCAATCTCCATCTTTTCTTCCAATAACAGGGTTTCGTTTTCTCGGTTTCCAACAGTTGAATTCGACAGAAAAAAATGGGTGTTTTTTTTGGCAAAGTTTTCGAAATATTCTTCGACAGAGTTATAACCCTCAAACTCTGTTCGTTTGTTTGAAGCATTATACCCCCCACTATACAAAGCAAGTTCTCCACGTAAGGTACCCTCTTCGTCAAGTTCACCGTTAAATATAACCCGCCTGCTGGATACCAAATTCGCTACCAACGGTACCCAATCGGAATTGCCCGTCAGCGGAATGTTACGTCCTTGATAATTTATGCATTTTAGGGGTAGATTTCCGAACGGCTCGTATGGAGTACTAGCATCTAAAAAATAGTCCGTGTCCCCTATTCGAGCACGCGCCACCACATGATTAAAGTCTGTAATACCTGGAGTATAAAGTCCTGGATAACCGTTATCTCTGGTCGATAAAATTATAGCATCTGCAGAAATTCCAGCGTAGTTTAGCGCGTTGACCAATGCTAAATTAATATCGGCGCTATTACCCGTACGGGTCTCCAACGCTTTTTTAATTCCGACATCTGCAAAAACACCATGCTTTTTATTCCATTTTACTTGCTGGCGAATATATTTATAGATTTTGTTAGCCTTCGAATACGCGTCATCATCATTACCTATCACCGGATCTATAAATTCACGCAATTGGTTTTTACGTTTCAATTGTCCACCAAACGATTCATTATCGACTAATGATTTCTGAACATCATCCCATGTCATTGAAAAAGATTTTGTAACACCAAACGGTATAGAAAACCTAGAGAGCTCAAACGAAAGGATGGACATAAAATTTTTCGAAGCAGTCATGTAATCTTCCGACACAAAAGCTGGAATATTTTCCATTGTATAGGTTGTCTTATCTCCCCGAACTTCCCCAACTTCTGAAACCAGTTCCGTATTATAATTTTCCACCTCTCGGTTCGTGACAGGCATGCCTCCCCGTAAATTCACTTGATAGGTACAGATCTCGGGTATTCGAGTCACGAATTGGCTTTTCAATTTCGGTATATCGGATTGAAACTCCCATTTGTTCAGGTTAAAAAGAAACGGAGACTTCGTTTTATAACGCAGCTCGATAATAGCCCCCTCCTTGACTTGCGGAAAAGCCACTTTGACTATATTTAAGGTACTAGATGTTTTTTCCGTAATAACATTTTCTTTCTCTAAAGATGTTTTCATCAATTGATCTCCCTCTAGGTTATAGGTAACTCCTTTAATGTCAACTAAAGTCTCTCTCGAGTTATTATCGATATATAATGGTATCGAAAAATCGCCTTCGTCATAGCCTTCCTTCGTCAAAACCTTCAATGCAACGTGGTAGTAATATTCAATCTCGAAACCTTTGTCTCGGATCGGGCTCAGCTCAACATTCGCATATCCATATTCTTTTAGAACAACCGCCTCGGGCGAACTGTTAAGCAACTCGCTTTCAATGTTGAAATCGGAATTTTTGATTTTTCCAAACGAAAAATCCTGAGCCTGGACGGAACAAATCCATGCCGAAAACAATATACCCAGTATATATTTCATAAAAATTAATAATTAGTTTCTCAAAAGTAACAAAAATCTAAACACGAAGAATAAAAAAAGCGTCGGATTTTACAAAACCGACGCTCCTACTATCTTGCCTTTGGCGATCTAACGATCTATCCCTGTATACTTGCCATCTAGGTCAAATAAGAGATCTGGGTCTTCCGTCAATAAGTCGACGTCATAACCCGAAACTTTCTTTTCAATCCCATTGATTTTATCATTCGGGTATTCGCCCATAACATAAGCAACAATTGGCTCCAAAATAAATCCTGTCGGGATTACAACACCGTCGGATCCATCTACTTCAGTCCAATCGCCTTGTGCATTAAAATCGACCTCGACACCACCTTGAAGACTTACAGAGTATTGGGTCCCTTCTTTTTCAACTTTATTAATACTATATCCATCAAAATACGTATCTAAAAAGGCTTGTGAGGTGGCTGGAATTTCATTAACAGGAACTACTTTTTCGTCATCGCAGGATATAAAAGCTACAGTCGCAATCATTAGCGACAATCCTAATACTGTTTTTTTCATATTTTTCTTTGTTTAAAGTTATTTATTCTTTTGACTAGTCATCTATCCGTATAAACTCCCCGTCAGACCCGAATTCTAGATCAAGGCCGTTAGAGATTTCGACGTCAAACTTAGCGCGTGTTTGCTCTATTTTTTGAACGAAAGTTTCTGGAAAGCTGCGTTTGATGTATGCAATTATTTTCGTGGGAATAATAGCCGATGGAACTGCTTTTAATTTACGCTTAACTTCTTCCCACTTACCGTCGCTATCAAATTCAATTTGGGTTCCGTCGTTAAAAAAAACCGTGTATTCTTTCAAGATAATATATTCGGTATCCATAGACACACGAATCACTTTATTCTGATCGAAATTATTCTTAATAAATGTTTGTGCTTTTTTGGGTAGCTCGTTGAATTTAATCTCCTTATCAGCAGCCAATGCTGCACCTGTGATAAGTAATAAAACAGTCATCGCTAAAATTTTTCTAAAGGTCTTCATCTCTATACCAATTATATTTTTATACTACAAAAGTATGTAGGGAATTAGGAAAGATTTGGGAAAATTATCTTATCTGACACTTATTTATCGAAAAAATAAATAAGATTCTAATCTTCAAACTTAAGTGTAAAAATATGCATAGCTCCACTAAAGGTGTATTCCAATGCAAGCGTAGGGTATAAATCCACAATCGATTTCACAATAGCTAACCCGAGTCCATTTGATTGATCATCTTGCGATCCTTTATGAAAACGACGAAAAATTTTATTAATATCAAGTCCACTACCAGTTGCGGAATTGGCAATAGAAATAAAATTTGGGCTTGAAGATATTTCGATCACGCCCCCCTCATAATTATGTCGTAAAGCGTTTCGTAACAAATTTGAAAGGAGAACGAGCGCCAAATCGGCGTTCATATGACATACGAAATGTCCCTGAATCTGCCGATGAAGCTTAATATTCTTAAATGATAGTAAATCTTCGAAGTCTTCTGTCAATCCTTTTATAATATTCGACAGATCAACATCTTGTTGTGATTTATACTGTTTGTTGTCAATTCGCGATAACATTAACAAAGCTCTGTTCAAATTCACCAAACGTAATAGTACGGATTTAGCTGACGATAACCCTGTTAACCGTTTTTCGTCTAAATCGTCCTCTGCCATCATCAATTCCAATTTATTTATTGCAATTGCTAAAGGAGTTTGCAATTCATGTGATGCATTTTCAATAAATAGCTTTTGTTCATCAAAAACTTCCTCATTCCGTTTCCACATCTGTCGAATTTCACTATCCAAAATTTTGAATTCTCTTACGTCACTCATCAGAGGTTTCAGTTGTTCTTTTTGGCCAAATCGATAATGATTGATATTATTCAAAATGCTATTAAAAGGCTTCCAAGCCCTTCTTAAAACATAACCATTGACAAGATACATCGCAAGCACAAGGACAATATATAGCACCACTAGCGCCACAGACAGATCATAAATTAAGTCATCCTCCTCAACCGTGGAGGTTCGAATCTCAAGCTGATAAGGGCGACGGTCTGCGGCATAAAATCCTGTTCGTAACACGCGGTAGGGCTCCTGCTCGTCGTCGTAAGGCATATAAAAAAATTCCGAAGTCAGTTGGTTCTTTTCTGTAAAAGTCAATCCATTAGCCTCGGATATCCTAAATTGATTCACACCAAATTCTGAAGTTTCCAAAAGTGTAGGATTCTCGTATATCGCCCTCAAAATCTCAATTTTTTGATTTTTTAGGCCGTCATCCACGTTGTCGTAGACCTCATCCAAAATATATGCATAAAAAAGCGATGCCCATAATGTAATAATTACAAGAAAAGCAATGCTCAAATAACGAAGAGTATAATTCCTTAAAGATACAGACATAATTTATATGAGCTTATATCCAACTCCATAAACGGCCTGAAAGTCAATTTCTGCGTTGGTTTCTTTTAGTTTCTTACGTAAATTCTTAATTTGTGAATAGATGAAATCGAAATTCTCGGATTGATCAGCGTCATCTCCCCAGATCGCCTCAGCGAGTGAACTTTTTTCCACCAGCTTTGCCGGTCTTATCATAAAATGATATAATAAATCATATTCCTTCCTGTTTAGCTGCAGATCCTTAGTTCCGACGGTAACACGTCGATCCTCCGGATAAAGACTAACATTTTTAAATTGCACGACAGACTCGCCCTCTTGATTCGAACGGCGGATAATTGTCTTAATCCGCGCCAAAAGTTCGAGGAGATGAAATGGCTTGCTTAAATAATCATCTGCTCCCAACTCAAGCCCCTGTATTTTATCCTCCACCGAATCTTTTGCAGAAACGATGATCACAGATTCGCCCTTCCCAAGTGCCCGTATCTCTTTAAGTAGCTCCATTCCTGAACCTCCGGGTAACATAATATCCAGTATGACACAATCATACGTATAGTTTGCCAATTTTGCGAGCCCGCTTTCAAAGTCACGCGCTGTCTCTACAATAAATTTCTCCTGCTCCAAGAATGTTTTGACGACTTGAATCAAGTTTATTTCATCTTCAACAATTAATATTTTCATGCCTAATCTAAACTACAATAATAACCTCGGATTTGGGAAAAATTTAGGAAATTAGGATAGTATCATACATTTTCATAGAGGTTGGCTATTTATACCTTGCAAATATTATCTTTGTTAGGCATTATAGCATGTATATTAAATCGCGTAGTGTTAAACAATTATGCGGTTTAGGCGTTGTTATGGTATAATTTCATTGATTGAATAACAAAAATATATAACAAAAACCGCTTTGAATCGATTCGGACGAATAGCTTTAAAAACCATACTTTGGATTATAGGTAGTGTAATCGCCATCATTTTATTATTCATTTTTCTAATTCGCCTGCCACGTGTACAAAACTATGTAGTCGGGAAAGTTACAACGTACCTCGAAAACAAGATCGGCACGCCCGTAGACATCGGGTATGTCAACATCACTTTTCCGAAGAAATTAGAACTAAATAATATTTACTTTGAAGATCAGTCCAAAGATACATTGATTGCCGGCGAAAAAATCACCGTAGACATAAACATGTTTAAGCTTTTGCGTAACACTGTCGAAATAGAAGAATTTATCGTACAAGGCGTTACAGCCAAAGTAAACCGAACCTTACCAGATAGCACGTTCAACTTTGACTATATCATGGAAGCCTTCGCCTCGCAAAAAGACAGTTCTCCAACTGCCGATTCGAGTGCGGCTTTGATTTTCGATATTGACGATGTTATTTTTGACCGTATTCACTTTATTTATAATGATCAAGTTATCGGAACCAGTGCCGATATAAAAATCGGTCATTTTGACACCAAACTTGAAACTTTTGATCTATCAAACAATATGGCTTTTTCGATGCCAAAAGTCAACCTCGATGGATTACATGCAACTATAAAACAGTGGGAAGCCATAGCTGAGGGAGAAGCTCCGTCTATTGAAGATTTCGGGCTTCAAGATTCATCCAGCGTTGCTACCTCGTTGCTTCCGGACATTGACATTGAAGAATTAAAACTAGCAAATATCTTTGTGCAATATCAAGATGAGTCGTCAGCAATTGATACTAAATTTAAAATAAATGAATTAGTCGCAGACGTCAAAGAAATCGACTTAAACAAGGAGATTGTAAGACTTGGTGAAGTCGCTCTTGATGGCTCCGACTCGGATATACTTTTGGGGAAAACGACATTATCCGCCCCCACCAAAGATCAAGAAACTACGCCGATAAATTGGAAGGTATCTGCAGATAGATTAGTGATTAATCAAACTAATCTCAAATTCAAGGATGACAACGAAGCTCCTCTGAAAGGGTTTGATTACTTCGACATAGATATTACAGATTTTGTAGGAGACTTGAATGATCTGTACTATTCTTCTGATTCTATTTCAGGATCCCTCAAAAACTTAACCGCGAAAGATCATTCAGGATTCTCTATAAAAGCCCTGCAAGGGGACTTCATATATGGTAATCGAGGACTGCAAATCCAGAATCTATTAGCCCAAACTCCAACAACGACCATACGAGATCATATTAAGATTTCCTACCCATCGCTAGATGCATTTACGGATAATCCGAGCAGCGTGCAGATCGAAGCAAGGATTAATAAGTCGACCGTAGACATGGCTGACATTCTCTATTTTGTTCCTGAATTAGACACAATGGAGGTTATGAAACCTTTGCTAGCCCATTCTTTTTTCATTGATGGACGGATCCAAGGGACGATGGATAACCTAAACATTCCGACAGTTGAATTTAGAACGCTAGATAAAACGCATATTTTGGCTAGTGCAATAATTAAAGGCTTACCGGATACCGAAAAATTAGATATTGATCTAAATTTAAAAAAATTCACGACGGGGCGCACCGATCTAAATCGACTAATCGCTAAGTCCATGCTCCCGGACAGTATTAAATTTCCAAACGCGGTGAGCCTCTCTGGAACGTTTAAAGGGGGATTAAGCGGGTTCGATGCCAATATGAGTTTAATTACAGAACAGGGTAATGCGACATTTAACGGAAACTTGTCCATGGCGCAAGATACGACCTATGATGCATATGTCTCAATCGACAACT
>NZ_JABMCQ010000174.1 GCF_013179575.1 Sphingobacterium shayense
GTACACCTACCCGCTCTCCCCAAAGTTGGATCTGATCTACTGCCGCAGCACGAAATGTATCCGCAGCGCCCAATACAACCTTATTACCGGCTTGCTTAAGCTGATGTGCTAATTTCCCTATTGTAGTAGTCTTTCCAACACCATTTACGCCAACTACCATGATGACGTATGGCTTATGATCGCCGTACTCAAAGTTTTCGAAATCTGAACTATTATTTTCAGCTAACAACTCCTGAATCTCCTCCTTCAATAAACGATTCAAATCATCTGTCCCCACATATTTGTCACGAGCGACCCGTCCTTGAATTCGTTCGACAATTTTCAAGGTCGTAGTCACACCGACATCAGACATAACCAACAGTTCCTCCAGATTATCAAGCACCTCATCATCGATTGTCGATTTTCCGACAACAGCCTTTGTTATTTTCGAAAGAAACCCTTCTTTGGTTTTTTCCAACCCTTTCTCAAGTGCCTGTTGAGCCTCTGGTGTTTCTTGCTTTTTCTTTAAAAAATCGAATAATCCCATAGTCTATTCTCTGTGTGGAAGTGTTTTGATTGTAACAGGGCAAATATACTCAAATTCGGCTATACTAAAAAAGCCCTTTCGGCGAATACCAAAACGGCTTTTATATTTTTTAAAGAAAAACTTTAAAAGGAGAATTTCTTTACCTTACTTATTTAGAAGCTGCTGCAACAACGTCTTTTACTTTGTCGTTGTGTACCATACTTTCTTTGAAAGTATAAGCTCCTGTTTTTGCTGACTTTGAAGTAAGAACAACCTTAGTAAATTCTTTACCACCACCTTTTTGTAAGGACGCAACTGATTTCTTTGCCATTATCTTATATTTTAATCGAGTTAAATACCCGAGTGGTTAATTACTTAATTTCTTTGTGAACAGTAACTTTTCTAAGAACAGGGTTAAATTTCTTTAACTCTAAACGCTCTGTAGTGTTCTTTTTATTTTTTGTGGTGATATAACGAGACATGCCCGGAAGACCACTTTCCTTGTGCTCAGTACATTCTAAGATTACTTGTACTCTATTTCCTTTTTTAGCCATTGCTTTACTTTATTATAATCTCGAAAGATTAGATTTCATGAATATTTTGATAACAGGCGGTACTATTAAATAGATCCTTTTTGGATAAATTTACTGATTACTGCTGTAATACCGTTTTTGTTAATAGTCTTGATTGCTGATGTTGATACTTTCAAAGTAATCCAACGATCTTCTTCTGGAATGTAAAAACGCTTAGTCTGTAAATTCGGGTAAAATTTACGCTTAGTCTTAACGTTTGAGTGCGAAACGTTATTTCCTTTTAATGCCGCCTTGCCTGTTAAATCACAAATTCTTGACATGATATTTGAATTTTAATGTTATCTGTTCGTTTTTTTCTCTTTTCACAAAGAGTTTGCAAATATCCATATTTCTTTTGTGATATGCAAGAACAGGAAAGAATAATTTTTATTTTTTAGGAAAGGTCGTGCTTGGTTCAGCAAAAATACACTTTTTTGATTCGTAGACACACGCTCTAACAAAAATAGTTTTCAACAATTCACATTTGATTCCTTTGTTCCTAATGCTTTCTGCTTTGTATCTTTGCGAGTAACAAGAACTCTTATGCTGCATAAAACAAATGGAATCGCTTTAAAAACAACGAACTACTCCGAAAGCAGTATCGTGGCTCATGTCTATACCGAAAGCTTCGGAATGCAAGCGTACTTGATAAACGGAGCTAAAAAACACAAAGCGAAAATTTCTTCAAATCTGTTTCAACCCCTACACCCTCTAGATCTTGTCGTTTACCACAAGGAAACCTCTGGTTTGAACCGCATAAAAGAAGTACGCCAAGTTCCAGTTCTGCGAGATATTCCAATGAATATTCAGAAGAGCTCTGTGGCGATATTTATTAATGAGATCCTGTACAAAGTGCTTCGAGAACAATCGGGAGATCCTTACCTTTTTCATTTTGTTCTGCAATCCATTCTGTGGCTCGATGAATCCGAAAGCCCCTTGGCGAACTTCCACATCGTCTTTCTTGTTAAACTTTCACGATTCCTCGGCTTTCTACCTCTACAACCTGCCCATCACCACTACCCGTATTTTGATCTAATGGGAGGGGTTTTTAGCAATAGCCTGCCCGCGCATAGCTATGTCTTACAGGAGCCACACACCTCGCTTTTTTACACCTTTCTAAGCACCAGCTATGAAAAAGCCAGCGCCGTGAGAATTAGCAAAATAGATCGGAAATATCTTCTCGAAAAAATCCTTGAGTTTTATAAATTGCATACAGAGAATTTTGGAATAGTCAATTCCATGTACGTTCTAGAAGAAATTTTTCATTAGGCCCTCCACGCAAAATTTTTATTGCTATCTTTAATCTGGAAAAACACCTATTTAACTAACTAAAAACACGACTTATGGATTGGTTTTTAAAAAATCTAAAAGAGAATTACGCGAACTTTGAGGGGCGTGCACGCCGAAAAGAATATTGGACATTTATACTCTGCGTATGGTTACTCTCCATCGCGATTGCGGTCGTGGGTTGGGTTCTTGGGCTTATAAGCAGTGCCCTAGGTAGTATGGTCTCCATGCTTTCGGGTCTTGTATCACTTGCCTTACTAATCCCGACACTTGCCGTGGGGGTACGGAGATTACACGATACTGGAAAACCAACTTGGTATATTGTGTTTTTATTTATTCCATTGATAAATTTATATTATCTATACCTTATGCTAATTGATGGCGATCGTGGTTCAAACGAATATGGGCCAGATCCCAAAGCGGAGGCTAATGGTGTAAATGCATTCAACAATTACCCACCAACACCATCAGATACTTCCTCGAGAAATGAAGGACAATAAAAAAAGCCAGGTTTAAACCTGGCTTTTTCACAATAAATATATCTGAATCTATTATTAGATAAGCTTTACATTTACCGCATTAAGACCTTTACGGCCTTGTTCAACTTCGTAAGACACGTGGTCGTTCTCACGAACTTTGTCAACTAATCCTGAAACGTGAACGAAAATTTCGCTCTCTCCTGAATTTGGAATGATGAAACCGAAACCTTTGGTTTCATTAAAGAATTTTACTACGCCTTCTTGCATTTTATTAAATATTTGTACTAACATTAAAGGTATAAATTATTTTTCAATGTTTTTTTAAAACTCTACAAAAATTTAAACGATTTTTGATTCCCACAGTCAAACAAACAGGTAATAACTTTGTAATACTAAACATTAATATATTAACACTATGAAAAATTTAATTGGTCTTATACTAGCTATTTGTATGGTAACATTCGCAAGTGCACAATCAAACAATTACGAATACAGCAGGAAGGTATCTACACGAGGAACCGCCGAAAGAGAAATTACGCCAGATATCCTGTACTTGTCTATTTCTTTAAGGGAGTATCTTCCAGACGGAAACAGCAAAAAGAAGGTTACTATCGAAACCCTTGAAAAGCAGCTTTACACCGCAGCGATGGCAAATGGTGTATCAAAAGATAATTTTACCATACAAAATGTGTATAGCTATAACAGCAATCCAAACAAAAAGAAAGATAATCCTGAATTACTTCAAGCTAAACAATACCGTTTAAAGGTAACAAACCTCAATGGACTCAATGAAATGCTCGATAAAGTTGATGCAAAGGGTATTCAAAGCACGTCTGTGAGCGGTTACGACCACAGCCAGAAGCGCGAAATTGAAAAAGAACTGAAAATTGCTGCCGTAAAAGACGCGCAAGCAAATGCGGAAATTATCGCCTCAGCAACCGGCGATGGGATCGGTAAAGTATTAGCAATTAATGACAATACAAACTTCAGTTGGAATGATTTGATCCCGCAACCTCGTGCATACAGTATGGCCAGAGCGGCTGATGTAAGCTTAGAATCTGCTGGCGAGAGTCTCGATATAAGCGTTCGTCCAATCAAACTTACCTGCAACATTGATGCAGTTTTCGAACTAAAATAATGACAAAGCATCCGCAACAAACAAAGTTAGATGATCTTCCTAATCAGAAACGAGATCGTGAATTCCGTTGGGTGGAGCGGTTTGCAACTCTATTAGATAATCAATTTAGCATCGGGACCTTTCGCTTTGGATTAGACCCTTTGCTAAATTTTATTCCTCTCGCAGGACAGGCAGTATCCCTTAGTAGTGCACTTCTACTTGTGCTTGTAATGTACCGCAACGGAGTAAGTCCTAACGCGGCTAGCAAGATGCTGGTTAACGTCCTTTGGGACGCATTCTTAGGAAGCATTCCTTTTCTCGGAAACATCTTCGATTTCTTCAAAAAGGCGAATCAAAAAAACATCAAAATACTTAAAGAGTATTACTATCAGGGAAAACACCAGGGGGGAGCCAAACGAGTCTTTTTAAGCCTTTTTATTGTAATTCTACTAGTTAGCTTTATATTCATCTACCTTCTGTGGTTGTTAGGTGCTTGGATCGTTAGCCTCTTCTAAATTCTAATTGCGTATTTTTGTACACATATGAGTAAAACAAGAATTTTTGCCCTTTGCGTTGTCGCCTTCATGCTGATCGCGGTATTCACAAACCCTTCGAAAGAACAGCACCACCAAGCCGTAAAAGCAAAAGTAGCTGACCTTTTAAAAAAAGAAGCAGGAGATGCAGATAAAAGCATGGTCGAATTTGGCATGCACCTTTTTGGCAATACTCTGGTTCAACAATTTATGGATCAGCACGTGAAAGTAGAAAACTATTACCTTTTCTCAATCACAAAGATTAGCTGGCAACGCAAAGAAACCATTATCGGTGGAGGCGCATTCAAACATATTTTTCTCAGCCCGAAAATAGATGAGAAAGCGTCAGAAATCGTACGCATGATCAAAGAGGGATAAGCCATGTTGGATATACTTTTTCAGGATGAATACATCGTTGCCATAAACAAGCCTCATGGCCTACTGGTACATCGGTCCTCAATAGCGGCAGATACATCGG
The DNA here is from genome assembly GCF_013179575.1 of Sphingobacterium shayense. GTDB lineage: Bacteria > Bacteroidota > Bacteroidia > Sphingobacteriales > Sphingobacteriaceae > Sphingobacterium > Sphingobacterium shayense. The sequence goes on from NZ_JABMCQ010000174.1 coordinate 4,972, forward strand.
AATTCGCTTTGCAACTATTAAGAGATCAAATTAAGCAACCAGTCCACCCGGCTCATCGTATCGATAGAAAAACAGGCGGCATACTTTTATTCTCTCTCAATAAAGATATGGACGCTAGCGTACAGCAGTTATTTGCGAATAAAAGCGTGCTAAAAACCTATTGGGCAATCGTCCGAGGATATGCAGAAGATGAGGGAACAATCGACTATCCTTTACGCAAAGAAAACGGAACTGTACAGGATGCGGTGACGCATTACAAGACACTTGCTAGAGCAGAAATTGATCTTCCTTTAGGTAAGCATTCTACTTCGCGGTATTCACTCGTAGAACTCAAACCGATCACCGGGCGTATGCACCAATTGAGACGCCATATGGCACATATCCTCCATCCTATTTTAGCAGACAGGCCACATGGCTGTAACAAACAAAACAGACTTTGGAAAGATCACTTCAAAATGGACACCATGCTTCTGCATGCCAAAGAGATCTCATTTAAACACCCTGTTACTGGAAGTGAAATACAAATTGAAGCTCCTTTACAACAAGAGTTTACTCGTGTACTTGCTATTCTAGGATTAAACAACTTTCCAGAGATCTCAGCTACAACCGAACGGATTGATTAACAATTTCTAGAGTCCAAACCCGCAAAACACGTAATTAAACCGATTGCGCGAATTGAAAATATCGTATATTCGGGGTCGCTAATGGTCTTTTTTTTGCGTATTTTTGAAAAAATTGATCTTATCAAACTGTTATGATTAAAAACACTGCGCTCTCTGAGCTCCACTCGGCCCTTGGAGCGAAAATGGTACCCTTCGCGGGATTCAACATGCCCGTACAATACTCCGGAATCATTGATGAACACGAAACCGTTCGCACTGGCGTTGGCGTCTTTGATGTCAGTCACATGGGCGAATTTATCCTTAAAGGAGACAACGCGCTCGATCTTATCCAAAAGATTTCCTCGAACGATGCTACCAAGTTATATGATGGAAAAGTACAATATGCTTACATCCCGAATGAGACAGGCGGAGTCGTAGATGACTTTCTTATTTACCGCATCGACGAAAAAACATATTTCTTAGTCGTAAACGCTTCTAATATTGAAAAAGATTGGAACTGGATCAGTAAATACAACACCTACGGCGTAGAAATGAAAAATATCTCTGATGAAACTTCATTATTCGCCATCCAAGGACCAAAAGCCGCTGAAGCATTACAGTCACTGACAGATATAGAGTTAGCACCAATGGAATATTATACATTCCAAAAAGGAGTGTTCGCAGGTGTAGAAAATGTATTGGTATCGGCAACAGGATATACGGGCGCCGGAGGTTTTGAAATTTATGTAGCCAACAAAGACGCGAAAAAAGTATGGGACGCGATTTTCGAAGCTGGCTCAGCATACGACATTAAACCTATTGGTTTAGGAGCACGTGACACACTACGTTTAGAAATGGGATTCTGTCTATATGGGAACGACATCGATGACAACACCTCTCCATTAGCTGCCGGATTAGGTTGGGTTACGAAATTCACTAAAGATTTTGTAAATGCAGAGAACCTAAAAGCCGAAAAAGAGCAAGGCGTAACACAAAAATTGATCGGTTTTGAGATGATCGATCGAGGTATCCCACGTCATGATTACGACATCCTTGATGCACAAGGAAATAAAATTGGTCGCGTAACTTCGGGAACCCAATCACCTTCGTTAAAAAAGTCAATCGGCCTGGGCTACGTTGATACAGCATTCTCCAAGGAGGGAACCGAATTATTTATCGCAATTCGCAATCAATCGGTTAAAGCCGTTGTGAAAAAACCTCCTTTTGTAAAATAAAACCTAGATATTTTTAATACAGAAATAGACAACAAAAACGTCCTTGTTCGCTTTACAAGGACGTTTTTATTTGTTCGAAGGAGCGTGTCCGATTTACCCAGCCTACCTTCTATCTTTTATAGTTAGTTGGCTTTAACTCTAAAACGCGTATCGTAAGCCTAATTGAATTTGGAAAGGATTACCGTTTAGATTCGATACACCCACTTTGGACGACATGTTATACACATACTGTTCCTTGTCGGCATCAAAACTTTTGATGCTATATAGATTTTGCTTTCCTAGATTATGTCCGACGCCCCAATCCTTGTTTAACAGGTTTGCAACATTAAAAATGTCGATCGAAGCTTCAACGCCATGCGACTTATAGAACTTAATGTTTTTTGCTAAATGCAAGTCAAACACACCATAAAATCCATTGACACCGCCGTTACGCTCGGCAACCTGACCAATGTTACTGTTAATATAATCTTTAATACTTTGTTCCGCATCGGGGTTATCGAGAATGGCATTTATTCCTTCGCGAATGTTATTCGGAGTACTAGGGTCGTTTGGATCGTATACAAAAGCAAGATCATTGGAGTTAACGAAATCTCCGTTAACATTTCCCTGCACAGCTAACGAGTACCGAGTTCCTGCAACACCGGAGAACCGCAGCCCCATAGAAACACCCCAGAGCGATGGCATCGTTCCGTAAAAAACAACCTTGTGACGAAACTGATTATCAGAATACGACATTGTGTTCAAGTTTCTAGGATCATCTTTCACCATCAACGAAAGCGTAGCAGAATTGGCAACATTACCATTATACGACGTGTTATCTTTCGCATCATTCCACGTATACGACAATGATATTTGACCATCCTGATAATAACGATAAGTCCCATCAACAACGAAAGTGTACGTATTATTTTTACCTTCGCTATTCATCTCCAATACTCGACCAACCTCTGTTGTCTTTCGGCTATTCACCCAGTTCGCGGCACCGTTCGCTGGATTGATAGTGCTTGCGGGGACAAACACACCTCTGTCACCCTCAGCTTTCAATCGAAACATCGGCCCGTCAACCATGTTTCGGTCCACATACATATAGTTATTTCTAGCCCAAGTTCCATAAGCAGTTATGCCGACTCTTAACGCAGGTGTGAAAAAATGGTTTAACGACAAATTTGCTTTATAAACCGTTGGAACTTTTACGTCTTTACTATTTGTATTAATAGTAACCAATTTTTCGACTCCTGGTTGATCTATCAAATCTCTACCTGGCGCGGAGTTTGGATCCTGTCGATAGCCGATAAAATCTGGTGTCGGCATAAGTCTAGGGTCGATAATATCAACGCCTGCAATACGTGTTCCGTCAAACAACATGTTATTCAACATGGAATAGGGATTAAGTGCAGAACCAAAAATACCTCCGCCAAACCGGATAATATTCTTTCTTTGTTCGTTTACATCCCATGTAAACTGAACCCTCGGCTGAACATGAAATGTATTGATCCCGTTATCTGTTGAAATTCCCAGTTCATCATAAACGGTCTGATTAAAATTTGCCTTTTTTAGATATTGGGTGTTGTCAAGACGGAGAC
>NZ_JABMCQ010000175.1 GCF_013179575.1 Sphingobacterium shayense
ATTGGTGCGCAGGTAATGTTTATAAAAAATGATACCGGAGATGACCGGAAGTTCTTTAATGGAAAAATTGGGATTATAAAAGAATTGAATCTCGACCGCGATCAAATCGTGGTAGGTTTTACCGATGGTTCGGAGCAGGTAACGGTGAAACGTGAAAAATGGGAAAACATTCGTTATAAATATGATAAAGGGGAGGACAAGATTCAAGAAGAAGTCTTAGGAACTTTTTCGCAGTACCCTCTACGTTTAGCATGGGCAATCACGATCCACAAGAGTCAAGGTTTGACGTTCGAACGTGCGGTAATTGATGCAGGAACCTCATTTGCCGCAGGCCAAGTATATGTTGCATTAAGTAGATTGACAGGTCTGGAAGGCTTGGTGTTAAAATCAAAGATTCCATTACATTCTATTCGGACGGATCTTCAAGTCGTCGATTTTATGCAACAAATGGGGACGACCGAAGAAATTGCAACCATTCTCGAAATTTGTCAACGCAATTATTTGGGACAGATATTGTTACAAAGTTTTCAGTGGGGAAGCTTAGTGGAGGGGGTTGACGATCTTATTGCTTCGTTTCAAAAAAGAAATGTGGATAGTAAGGAGCAAGCGCTAGAATATTTAGAGAGTATTTCATTAAGTTTAAAGGAACAACAATTAGTCGCTAATAAATTCATGACGCAACTCTATCAATTGCTGCGCGTGCGCGAACAGGTCGATTATGAAAAAATTTGTGATCGAACAAAATCTGCTGTCTCCTGGTTTTTGCCCAGGGTTAATGATGAACTGTTACAGACTTTGCAAGAACATATTGATACATGGAAGATCAAAAAGAGGACAAAAAAGTATATCGAAGACTTGCGCTCGATATTACTCGATGTCCGTCGTAAAAAGGAACAATTGATGCACTGCTTGACGATCGCCGATATTCTTACCGACGAGGGAGATCTTTCAAAAATTGTGGATAAGTTTAGTAAAGTCGATAAAAGCAAAGATACAAGTATAAAAGGCGTGCAGGAAGAAGAGATAGTCAAGGATACGAAAGCCATTAGCCTAGATATGTTTCAAGATGGGTTTAGTATTTCGGATATCGCTGCAAAGAGGGGGATGGTTGCTGGAACTATATATGGTCATCTGATACATTATGTTGGAACTGAAGTTGATGCTCTTGATCTGATGGATCAAGAAAAACTTAATAAATTGATAGAAATCATAAAAGAAAACCGAGGTAAATCTTCTTCCGAGTTAAAGATGATTCTCGGAGAAGCTTATGATTACCCCGACATCAAGATCGGTCAAAAAGTGCTTGAGACGAATGCTATCGGGTAAATCGCCTGTTAAGACAACCGAGCGAGGGAAGCCTCAATTTTTTGCACAGGAACAAGAGTGACTCTTTTGTAGAGGTACGACATGAATATAATCCAAGAAATTGGCTAAACCATATTTTTTAAATACTATCTTTGAGGCCTTTTCGTATAGCCTATGGAAGAAAATAAAAAAAAGGGTCAGAAAAACAAATGGTTGATTTTTACATCTATGCCTTTTCAGATGGGAATAACGATTTATCTATTTTATCGCCTTGGGATGTGGCTGGATAGTTATTTTGAAACAACCGGAGAATGGTGGATGAAGGGAGTGACAATGCTGGGCGTAGTAGCATCATTATATCAGTTTATTAGACAAGTGAATTATCTCAATAAAAATGAATAAATACATAAAATTAGTGTTGCTCCTATTGTTTATTGCGACATTGAGTTTTGGACTTCACAGTGTAATTTTGAGCAATTTTGGTTTAAATAAATTTTGGCAACAAACAGACTATAGTCTTTCGGGGCTCTATATATTTGGTTTTGGAGTTTCGTTTATGCTTGGAGCGTTGTTACATTTGACCGATTATGCGATGCCAAAATACATAAGTTTTGTTTTCTTAGGCTGTATTTTTATAAAAGCAATTGCAAGTTATTTATATATAAAAGATGGATTAGGAATCTTTGAAAACGATTTCCTAGAATTGAATTTTTTAGTAACCTTTTTTGTCTTTTTGATATTTGATGTTTTTGTGGCATATCAGATTGTTAATCAAGGGATAAAAGTAAAGGATGTCTGATTTTATAAAAAGTTTCCACAAATACTAATAAATGCCAAATAATATTGTATTTTTGCGCAAAATTTTTCATTATTCAATAGTAGATAAAAATGGTGAGTCTTAAGCGAGCACTTTTGTTTTTTGCAGTAATTTTCTTTGCTGTTGCCCCTTTTACCCTGAGCGCTGCTGAAAGTGCGCATGGTGAAAAGCCACAGTCACAATCGGAGGAGATCAACGAGTACATTCATCATCACTTACAGGATGATCATTACTTCTCTTTCTCTTTGGATAAAAAGACAGGAAAACACTACGGCTTTCCTCTTCCAGTTATATTGATTGATGAGGGACTGCATGTGTTTTCTTCGGCAGAATTCGATCATGGGCATGCTGTTGCTCGAAGTAATGGAAAATACTACACTTTGTATCATGGCAAGATTTACAATACAGATGCTAGCGGTACATTAAACTTTGACGAAAAACATCACCCAATAAACGAAAAACCTTTTGATTTCTCAATAACTAAAAATGTTGTCGGACTTATATTGGCAGCTGTATTATTGTTTTGGGGCTTTATCAGTTTAGCAAATACATACAAGAAGAACCCAAATGGACTTCCAAAAGGCGCTGGTCGTATCTTAGAGCCGTTAGTACTCTATGTTCGTGACGAAATGGCTGTTCCTAACATTGGACATCGTTATAAGGAATTCATGCCGTATCTGCTGTCTGTTTTCTTTTTAATTTTCTTGTTGAACTTGTTGGGTTTAACACCTCTGGGGTTCAATGTTACTGGTAATATTTCAGTCACACTTTGTTTGGCGTTATTTACGTTCGTTATTACGAATGTGAAAGCTAATAAGGATTACTGGAAACATATTTTTTGGATGCCAGGCGTACCAGTCCCTTTCAAATTTATTTTGGCTCCAATTGAGGTATTAGGAATGTTTACTAAGCCATTTTCGTTGATGTTACGTCTATTTGCGAACATCACCGCAGGTCACTCGGTGGTTATGGGACTTATTGCTATCGTTTATTTATTTCAAAATCAACTGACGATAGGAGGAAGTGTTGGCGTTTCAATGTTGTTGACATTGATCCTGTTCTTCTTGGAATTACTAGTTGCATTTTTACAGGCGTTTATCTTTACGATGCTATCGTCATTATTTATAGGAATGGCCGTAGAGGAGCACGCACATCATTAAATTGAATTTTTTGTTAAATTTTATAAATTAATTATTATGTACAATCTAATTGGAGCAGGTTTAATCGTTATCGGTGCAGGTTTAGGTCTTGGTAAAATCGGTGGTTCTGCAATGGAAGCTATCGCTCGTCAACCTGAAGCGGCATCTAAAATTCAAACTGCAATGATCATCATTGGCGCCCTAGTTGAAGGTTTAGCATTCGGTGCTTTAATCTTAGGTAAATAACCAATGTACCGTACTTAAAGTGCCGTGTGTAACGGTTGGTTGCAGACGGTACTTTATTATTGAACAAAAAATAGAACGAATAATATTTTACAAAATATAAAATGGAAGCATTAGTTGAACAATTCTCGTTAGGTTTGGCAGTTTGGCAAACGATTATATTACTAATCGTTATCATTATCCTAGGTAAATTCGCGTGGAAACCTATTGTTAATGGGCTGGAAGAGCGTGAGAGAGGGATTTCTGAGGCCTTAGCCTCTGCGGAAAAAGCTAAGCTTGAAATGGCTCGTTTGACCAACGAGAACGAGCAGCTCCTTAAGGAAGCACGCGCGGAACGCGATTCGATCCTTAAAGAAGCGAAAGAACTCAAAGATAAGATTGTTGCTGAAGCGAAAGGTGAAGCTAAAGATGCAAGTCTCAAGATTTTAGAGCAAGCGAAAGTCGAAATTGAGGATCAGAAAAACAAAGCTTTAGCGGAAGTTAAAAATCAGGTTTCTTCGTTATCGTTGGATATTGCTCGTAAAGTGTTAACCAAAGAGTTTGAAGACCAAGGGAAGCAAGAATCATTTGTTTCTGATTTGTTGAAAGATGTAAAGTTAAATTAATCGGTCTGTCAATTTTTAAATTTAGTATATGTCAATTTTTACTGTTGCATCCAGATACGCGAAGTCACTTCTTGATCTTTCAAAAGAACAGGGAAGTGTAGACGCGGTAAAGGGTGATATTGATCAGGTTATTGCGGTTCTAAAAGAAAATTCTCAACTACAGAAAGTTCTTAAAAATCCCATTATTCAAACGGATAAAAAGCAATCTATTCTAGCAGGGATCTTCGAAGGTAAAATAAACCCTTTGATTTTATCTTTTTTTGGAATTTTGGTGAGTAAAGGCAGAGCTAATATTTTGTTCGAAATTGCTACTGAATTTATCCGTAGCTATAATGAATTGAACGGCATTGTCAACGCAACTGTGATTTCTGCGGTACCTTTATCGCCTGAAACGCTGTCGGAATTAAAAAATACTATTGCACAAGATATCAATCGCCAAGTAATTTTGAAGAATAACATTGATTCTTCTTTAATTGGAGGTATTATTGTTCGAGTTGGTGACAAGCAAATTGATGCGAGTATCGCTGGTCGATTGAGTAAATTGGAAAAACATTTTGTAACTCGAGGCGCGTAATTTGTCCTTGAGTTTTTTAGAAGATAAATAGAATAAAAACCCCTTATAATAACAACGATGATAGAGGTAAGACCAGATGAAGTTTCGGCAATTCTTAGAGAGCAATTGTCAGGCTTTAAATCAGAAGCCGAACTAGAGGAAGTGGGTACCGTACTTACTATTGGTGACGGTATTGCTCGAGTTTACGGCTTAACTAAAGTTCAGTCCGGTGAATTGGTTGAATTTGGTAACGGATTAGAAGGTATTGTATTGAACCTTGAAGAAGACAACGTAGGTGTCGTTCTTTTGGGGCCTTCTGATGAAGTCAAAGAAGGTGACGTAGTAAAACGTACTGGACGTATCGCATCTCTTAAAGTGGGTGAAGGTATGTTAGGACGCGTTGTGAATACGTTAGGTCAACCTATCGACGGTAAGGGGCCAATTACTGGTGAGACATATGAGATGCCAATTGAGCGTAAAGCGCCGGGCGTTCTTTATCGTCAACCAGTAACTGAACCACTTCAAACGGGTATCAAAGCGATAGATGCGATGATTCCAGTGGGACGTGGACAACGGGAGTTAGTAATTGGTGACCGCCAGACTGGTAAAACGGCAGTGTGTATCGATACCATATTAAACCAAAAAGAATTTTATGATGCAGGCAATCCTGTATTTTGTATATATGTCGCTGTAGGGCAAAAGAATTCCACAGTTGCAAATATCGTTCGCGTTCTAGAGGAAAGAGGTGCAATGGCTTATACGGTTGTTGTCGCAGCATCGGCTGCCGATCCGGCTCCCCTCCAATTCTACGCGCCTATGTCGGGTGCTGCAATTGGTGAGTTTTTCCGTGATACAGGTCGTCCTGCATTGATCGTTTACGATGATTTATCAAAACAGGCAGTAGCGTATCGTGAAGTTTCATTGTTATTACGTCGCCCACCGGGACGTGAAGCATACCCAGGGGATGTTTTCTATTTGCACTCTCGTTTATTGGAGAGAGCTGCAAAAATTAACTCTTCCGATACCATCGCTAGAAATATGAATGACCTTCCTGAGTCTATAAAACACTTGGTAAAAGGTGGCGGATCATTGACCGCTTTGCCGATTATTGAGACTCAAGCGGGTGACGTTTCAGCATATATTCCGACTAACGTAATTTCGATTACGGACGGTCAGATATTCTTAGAATCGAATCTATTCAACGCTGGTATTCGTCCAGCGATTAACGTTGGTATTTCCGTATCGCGAGTTGGTGGTAATGCACAGATTAAATCGATGAAGAAGGTTTCTGGTACCTTGAAGTTAGACCAAGCACAATATCGAGAACTAGAAGCTTTCGCGAAATTTGGTTCGGATTTGGATGCGGCTACTAAAGCGGTGTTGGATAAAGGGGTCCGAAACGTAGAAATCCTTAAGCAAGGACAATATTCTCCTGTAGCTGTTGAAAAACAAGTTGCAATTATTTACGCAGGTACAAAAGGGTTGTTTCGTAGTGTGCCGGTGAATAAAGTGCGTCAATTTGAGGAAGAATATTTGACACAATTAGAACAACGGCATCCCGAAGTATTGTCTGCCCTAAAAGCAGGAAAATATAGTGATGAGTTAACTGATGTGTTGGACAAAGTAGCTAAAGAATTAGCAGCAAAATATTAATCAGATGAGGATTGAAAGTACGAATTTCTGTACAACAGAAATTCATACTTTGATAGTCAATCTACACTAGTATATGGCAAATTTAAAAGAAGTAAGAAACCGGATCAGCTCGGTAACATCGACTCAACAGATTACCAAAGCGATGAAAATGGTGGCGGCGGCGAAATTGAAGCGAGCAACAAATGCAATCATTCAATTGCGCCCTTACGCTAATAAGTTAAGAGATATCTTAGCTCAAGTTTCTGCTTCTGTTGAAGGGAATGAGTCCCCATTTACACAAGATCGTATTCCTACACGGGTGTTAGTAATTGTGTTAACTTCAAATAGGGGGTTAGCGGGAGCATTCAATGCAAATGCGATTAAAGCGGCGAATAACTTGATATTCGGTAAATATGCTGAGCAGCACGCCCGCGGTAACCTTAGTGTTATTGCTATTGGTAAGCGCGGTCATGATTTCTTCCAAAAGCGTGGTTTTAATGTAATTGGCAATAATAATGAATTATATAGCGATCTTACGTTCTTAAACGTTTCGAAGGTTACTGATTATGTGATGACGGAATTCAAAGAGGGTAATATTGATAGAGTAGAGGTCGTATATAACCAATTCCGCAATGCTGCACTCCAAGTATTGACCGCCGAGCAATTGTTACCTTTAATCCCTGAAGAAAAGCAGGAAGGTGAAGTTTCAACAGAGGTGGATTATCTTATCGAACCTTCGAAAGAAAAGATTATTGAGGAATTGATTCCCAAAGCGATAAAAACACAGTTATTTAAAGCGGTTCTTGATTCCAATGCTTCTGAGCATGGCGCACGCATGACAGCGATGGATAAGGCGACTGAGAATGCCGGAGATCTGCTTAAGGCGCTTAAACTATCTTATAATCAGGCACGACAAGCTGCTATCACCACAGAATTGACCGAGATCGTCTCGGGTGCAGCAGCATTATCCAACGGTTAAGAAACGAATACATTCATAAAAAAGGGAAAGTAGAAATGCTTTCCCTTTTTTTATGAATATCTGTTCTGCAATGTATGTATATATAGATAAATCAATTAGAAGTTTGTATTTTTGATCTGCAACCCCCTAGCGTCTTTTAGAAAGACAGAGGTAGTTAATGAAGGTGTTATTAATGGAAGAGAAAAGCGTAACAATCTTAAAACAATATTGGGGCCATGATACCTTTCGTCCGTTGCAATTGGAGATTATCGAATCTGTGTTGCAGGGCAGGGACACACTCGCTTTAATGCCTACCGGCGGGGGGAAATCCATATGCTTTCAAGTCCCCGCAATGCAGCTCGCAGGTATCTGTATTGTAATAACGCCGTTGATTGCCCTAATGAAAGATCAAATACAGAGCCTAAGAATTAAAGGCATAGATGCAGTCGGTGTATTTTCGGGAATGTCTAAAAGGGAAGTTGATATCGTTTTAGATAACTGTATTTTTGGGAAAATCAAGTTTCTTTACCTCACTCCCGAGCGTTTGTATACTGAAATTGTGCAGGAACGGTTACGGTATATGAAAGTTTGTCTTTTTGCCGTTGACGAAGCACATTGTATTTCACAATGGGGATACGATTTTCGTCCGTCCTATCTTCAACTTCCCAAGCTTCGTGAGTTGCATCCCGGGGTTCCTTTTTTAGCCCTAACTGCGACAGCAACTCCTCGAGTGGTGGAAGACATCCAAGATAAACTCGGGCTCTTGTCTGCCGAGGTTTTTCAGAAGAGTTTCCGTCGGGATAATTTGTCTTATATGGTTTTACATGAGAAAGATAAATTCTCCCGTATGTTAAGGATGTTGCATAAATTAGGTGGATCTGGGGTAATTTACGTGCGAAATCGGCGAGAAACGCAAGAAGTAGCACATTACCTGCTAAACCACGGCATCTCGGCAGATTATTATCATGCAGGGCTTTTAGCTTCTGTACGCTCTAAAAAGCAAGACGATTGGATGGAAAATAGGACTCGAGTTATTGTTGCAACGAATGCCTTTGGAATGGGAATCGATAAACCGGATGTGCGTTTTGTTTTGCAT
>NZ_JABMCQ010000176.1 GCF_013179575.1 Sphingobacterium shayense
TGAATATGTCCCAACATCAAATTAAATGTACCAACTCCTCCTCCTCCAGAAACACTTGCTGTTTGGTTTTGGGCGTAAGCACGCCGCGTCATGATTTGTTCTAACCAATTTATATTTGGAGTTTCACCTGAGCTCGCCTTTTGAATATCATCATCGGAAAAATTGGTAGTTTGTCCTTGCAACATTCTCGCTTCGTTGTTTAACCGCATAAAGTCAGCTGAATTGACAAATTCAGGTAGGTCTATAGGATTATCCAGCGAAGCCCAAGCATTAATATCGACTCTAAACTGGCCAGTAGTACCTCGCTCAGTTTCGATAACAATCACCCCATTCGCACCTCTAGAACCATACATTCCCGTAGATGCTGCATCCTTTAATACTGTTAGGCTCTTGATCTGGTTGGGGTCTATATCCGAAAGAGACTGTTCCATTCCGTCGACTATTACCAAAGGCCCGGCGTTTTGTAGAGTACTAACGCCTCGAATTGCAATATTTCCCGGAACGTCCCCTGGGAGAGACCTTCCTTGTTGCATTGTAACTCCCGGGATTGTCCCACTGAATGCCTGTTCCATTTTCATAATGGGTCTTGTTTTTGTCTGTTCCATGTCCATCTGTGACACAGAGGAAGCTAAATGCTTCTTGTCAATGGAGGAATATCCCATTACCACAACCTCATCGATACCTTCATTCTTCTCCGCTAAAATGACATTAATGTTGACTTTCTCTCTGATTTCGATTTCTTGATCAGCGTAACCTACCGCTGAAAAAATAAGAGTAGTTGAGGTACTCGGGAGTCGAATCTCAAAATTACCTCCAGCATCGGATGCTGTACCAAGATTGGTTCCTTTCACTAGAATAGACGCGTTCGCGACTACTCTATTTAAATTGTCCTTGATTTTTCCCGTTATTTCGCGGTCTTGGGCTTGCGCAACACACACAAAAACAGTAATGACAAGGAAAAACGTTAAAATTTTTCTCATGTTGGTTAGATTGAATTGATAATTCAGTTAGTTAAGTACAATATATCTAATATACACTATTTAACTTTTTTTAACTTAAAAATATTAAAAAAAATAATTTAAATTCTAAATATATTAAGGTATTTAAACACATTTAAAAAATAGATGTTTATTATTAACGGTTAAAAGCCTATTACATAAACATATTACAATTTACGACCAACATCTTAACATTAAAATATCTTTCGTTATGAAAATTCAATGAAAGGAAATGTAATATTTAGACAAAAAATCTATGATTTTCATGGATTTCCATCCAATAAAGATTAAATTGATCCAAGAATAAAAGCTAGTACTAAGACAATGGAATATAATGAAATAGCACCCTGCTCAACATTAAAGCCGTTTATCCACGCTTTCTGGGAGCTAAAAGGCGACGATAGCGACAATCAATGGGAGCGAATTTTCCCAGACGGTTGTTCGGGATTAATTTTCAATATGGGAGATACATGCGTTACTGATAATGGAAAAGTCAAAATAGATTTTGGTAAGACCTATGTCGCCGGCACAATGACTTCCTTTAAAGACAGCCTTATAGACAGTAGTACACATTTAATTGGAGTATGTTTGAAACCTGCTGTATTATCGGATTTTTATAATTTCGTTCCTCAAAGTGAAATAATAAATCAGACGGTACTGCTGGAAGATTCGCGCTCATTTGACATCGATAAAATTATTAAAAGCTCTACCGAGTATTTAAATATTTTTTTTCTAAATAGACTACAACATCGAAACGGCTATTTAAAATCGGTCATAGAACATATCCATGCGGCTAAAGGCAAATTAAGTATAGACGCAATTGCAAAGAAATCCTTTACAACAATAAGGGATTTAGAGCGAAAATTCAAGGTAGAAATCGGTATTTCGCCAAAAGAATATTCTCGTATCGTTCGCTTTCAAAATGCTTTGGCTAAAATAGCCGATACCAAGCGAGAAAGAAGTCTATCAGATATTGCGGTCGAATGTGGTTACTATGATCATGCCCATTTAACTAACGAATTTAAAAGGAACACAGGACATGTTCCCTCTCAGTTTTAATTTTGTCGCGTTTTTCCAAGGTGTAATAACCAACTGATACGTATTTTTGCTGGAAAGATATTCACATGAGAAAAGTTGTTTTAAATTTAGCCGTTAGTTTAGATGGTTTTATAGAAGGGCCTAATGGAGAGATCGATTGGTGTATAATGGACGACGAAATGAATTTTGATACCTTCGTCGATAGTATCGACACCATATTCTACGGAAGAGTAAGCTATGACGCTTGGGGAAACTTCCGCCCGCAGGAACATACAAGTCCGCCAGATAAAATCGATTGGCAAAAAATACATTCAAAACATAAGATTGTTTTTTCCTCACATAATCGCGTCGACGACAGGGCTGTCTTTATCTCGTCTGACATAGCTAATAGAGTGGGCGAGCTAAAAAAACAAAGTGGTAAGGACATTTGGCTTTATGGTGGTGCTAATCTCATAAAGACATTTGTTCATTTAGAATTAATCGATATCTATAAAATATCCATCCATCCTATCGCATTGGGTAGTGGTAAACCCTTATTTGAAGGTCTCACAAATCGTTTGAACTTTCGATTACTTAATACACGCGCGTTTAAGTCAGGAGTCGTCGAAATGACGTACGGAAGGGAGAAACCGGAGTGCCAACTATAATCGACTAAAGAAACAACGTCGAACAGAATACCAATTTTGCAGTATGCTAAGCATTATCATCGTTCTTTTGAAATATTAATTTTATGCTTGCGAAAGGTATTCAATTCGCCGGCTGAACATCAAATGGGCTACGATGGCCAGTAAACCGAATGATATTCCGACGAAGCAAACACCAGGCCACTGTGCATAATCCCACGCGATGGAAGCAAACGAGGTACCGAGCGACCCACCGATAAAATACGCAACCATATATACAGTATTCAACCGGTTTACCGCATTCGTTTTTAACATAAAGTAATTGGTTTGATTCATAATGTGACTTGCTTGTACGCCTAAATCAATAAGGATAACACCTGCGACAAGTCCCCAATACGTTTCACCAGCAAAATACGTAAATACCCAGCTTCCTGTCAGCACTAGAAGAGAAAATAAAATAATTCGGTTCAAATTAAAATATTTTTGAAGATTTCCTATTTTGGCGGCGGCTAAAGCACCAATAGCCCCGGCCAATCCAAAACTACCCACAACGGATGACCCGACGTTAAAAGGAGGTCCCTCCATATGAAAAACAAGGGTGGTAAACAATGCAGACATTGAACCGAAGGCCATGGCACCGCGGAATGATGCAAGCTGCAAAACAGGTTGCGTTCTTGCCAAATGTGCGACCGATAACATCAATTGCTTATAACTCCCTTTGAAGTTTGGATATAACTCTGGAAGTGTTTTAAAGCATATCCCCCATACAATAACCATTAAACCTGCAGCAATTCCGAACATAGCCCTCCATCCCCATAATTCCCCAACAATTCCACCCACAAAACGCGATAGGAGAATCCCTAACAATAATCCCGACATAACAAGTCCAATATTTCCCGATTTTTCATTGTCTGATGAAAGCTCAGCAGCAATAGGAACAAACAATTGTGGGATAACAGACGTCGTTCCGATCAATAAACTTGCGACATAAATTCCCCACAAATCGCGAGTAAAGGTTATCCAAAGCAGAGAACCAAAAACTAACACTAAATCAACCAAAATAAGTCTCCTACGTAAGAGCTTATCACCCAATGGGACAATCAATAATAATCCACATGCGTAACCAATCTGGGTAAGCACAGATATCTTTGCTGCAGCCCTTTCGGACACGTTCAGGTCTTCGGCTATTAAAGCTAATAGTGGTTGGTTATAATAATTGTTTGCAACAACGAGCCCCGAAACAATTGCCATCAGCCAGACTAATTTACGAGAAATAGTTTTAGTACCATTTATGTCTGAGAAGTTGTTTTCCCCCATAGATTTTAGTTGATTGTTTTTTAAAACCTTTCGGTTCACATTACCAGCTCAGGTTTATAAAAAGATCAGTTAACTCCTGTGCTATAAAACAAAAATAAATAAATTACGTTTTCTATTATGTTAGTCCCACGTGTATTGAGCGGGTCCGACACCAGTATATCGCTTGAATTCCTTAAAGAAATGATTATAATCATAATAGCCTGAATAAAGCGCTGCATCAAAGAAGTCTTTAGACTTACTTTTCTTACAATATTGATAGGCATATATAAATCGCTGTAGTAAAATATATCGCTTAGGCGAAATACCAATATATTTCACAAAATTACGATGGAGCCATTTCGCATTAACTCTCTGACCTAGTCTTTGGAGAACATTCGAGATCGTTACATTCCCCTTCTCGCTTTCAATATAGGAGGTCGCCATATTTAAAATGTATGGGAAATTACTTTCCGTATGATATAATGAGAACGTGGTGTTTAAATAAGAAGCTTTTTGGAGCAAAGTTTCCTTTTCATACATCTGATCAAAGAAATCCATCCATTTGTCATTTACGATATCGCACAAACTACAAATAGGTCTACGAAAAAAAACTGCGGGAGAAACATTAAAAAGAGAGTAAAAAGAGGCTGGGTTAAAACGTAATACTGTAACAAAATCAATATTAGTTGGAATATTCCAATACGTGTTTTCAACAATTCCACAGCAAACCCAAGCAGAATCATATCTAGACATACCTTCCTTTTTTTCCAGACAAACGAAATCGCTTTTTTGCGGCATAAAAATGATTGAAGGAATGCCATCATTGAAAAGCAATTGACTAGAACTCAAATCACGACAAGAAAAGGTGTACATATCAAAAATATGTTCGGAATATTCGCCTATTAAACCTAATTCAATAGAACCCGACAATTTTATGCTTTGCAAGAAATTTAGTGGCATACTTGTGCCAATATACAAAAAACTGTTCCATGTCGGATTAAATGTCCGATTTTTACTTTCTAGGCGGCATCTACAAATCCTATTTTTGTGGCATAGGAAGTAACACTAATAATAGAATTATGCTGATCGCAAACGAAAAAGATTTGAACGGAATGAAAAAAGTTAGCGAGGCCGTGGCTTGCGCTTTAAGGGAAATGTTAGACTTTGTTCAGCCTGGTATGTCAACTAAACAACTGGACGACTATGGGGCACGAGTACTAGCAGATTTCGGAGCAAAATCTGCGCCCAACCTAACTTACAATTTTCCAGGATGTACCTGTATAAGCATCGAAAACGAGTTTTGCCATGGCATCCCCTCAGAAAAACGAATACTAAAAGAAGGAGATCTAATCAACATTGATGTTTCTGCTGAACTAAATGGATATTGGGCCGACAATGGAGCCTCGTCCATTCTTGGGAGAGATATTTATCAACGAGAACACCTTGTCGATGCATCGCTTAACATATTAAAGACTGCAATTAACAATATCAAAGGAGGCGTAAAAATATCGGAAATCGGACTTATGATGGAAACGCTTGCAAAAAAAAGAGGTTTGAAGGTTATTAAAAATCTCGGAGGACATGGTGTCGGCCGTAGTTTACATGAAGAACCTGATGAAATATTAAACTTCAAAAATGTTGACGATCATCGAAGATTTCGAAAAAACTCTGTTGTAGCAGTTGAAACTTTCATTTCGACCATTTCCACTTATGCGGTCGAACTAAACGATGGTTGGACAATGGTAGGAAACAAAGGTGGTTACATGGCCCAACACGAACATACAATTATTGTCACTGACGGAGAACCAATAATACTAACTGAAGCGAACGGAATTTTCAGATAACCTCGAGAACAACAGCAAAGGCGTCAAATTAATTTCGACACGCGCAATTTAAAATTAAAGAAGCGATCAGATAAGTTTAACCAGACTAAAATTGTATATTATAACACCTGCTAAATGTGAAATCATTCTTAGTAATATTTTGATAGCAATACAAATCAGTTTTAAAGATTTAAACTTAATCTGCTAAAACTTAAGTTTTCAAACATATTAAAACGAACAAAAGGAAACCTTAGGCTCCCTTTTGCTGTATAACAACGTAGATGCAATGAAGCGGAAGCTTTACTTGCGGACGCTAATTGCCACTCTTCTATCCTTCAACCGATCAGATTCTGGAGCGTCTGGAGCAAATTTTGCAAAATCTGAACCATATCCTTCAGTTTCTACCACCCTATCGCCAACACCCTTTAACTCAAGCGCTTTCTGCACTGAGGCAGCACGATCACCAGACAATTTTTTATTTATTTCCTCGGTGCCCGTTTTGTCCGTATACCCCCCAATTTTAACTTTCGCGTCAGGAAATGCATTTAAGATAGCTGCTAAGTTGTCGACTTGTGTTTGACTCTCAGGTAAGATATTTGATGTACCCGTTTGGAAGTTCAAGTTGTCAAAGTCAAACCAACGATTTTTCAATTCGTCGTCCGTAAGAGCTTTATAATCTGAACTTAAAAAGGTTACCAATTGGTCTTCAATCCCCCCCTTGTATGCGTTGAGGACAGTATCATTAGGAAGAGTCACCATAATACTCTCACGTTCACCGATCGATGAACTCGCCGATGAATCAACCGGAGGAGGAGATTGCATATCCATGCTGGTACCCATCGTATCCACATCAGTTGAATCAGAAGTAATCGAATCATTTCCGCCACATCCTTTTCCAAATAGGAACCATAACAAAACCAACAAAATAAGGATGATAATCCACCAGAACCCTCCACCTTTTTTACGATTTTCCTGTGCCGGAGGCAGCGCCACAGGTGGGATATATTTCGCTTCGCTCGTTGTATCGATAGGAGTTATAGGATCAATCGGTACTTTGGAAGCCTCTAAATCATTCCCAAACAAACCGAGTGTTAACCCTGCTGGTAACGCCGATAAAAAATTAGAGCGATTATTGTTTAAATCTGCACCTATCGATGTCGTGTCCCAGCGTTCCCCTTTATTAGTCATTGCGCCAATTACTGCTGGTACTCCTGCCGAAAACAAACTAACAATATTATTGGTATTAATACCTAAAAAATTAGATAAATTAGAAAGTATACCGTCGAATCCATCACCAAACAACGAACCCAAAAATGATTTTGTAGAATCAACATCTCCGGTTACGTGCTGCGTGGTAGCCATAGAATTGGGCACATCAGAGAAATCAAATCCCGAAAACCTCGATTTAATGTTCTCTAATAATCCATTCAATTCAGGACTTGACTTACGTTGAAATCCTAGAAACAGAGAGGGAATAACTGCACTTATCCCAGTCTTTACTTGTTCGACCGTTAAGTTTTCTTGTGAAGCAAGATCGCTGTAACGTTGCTCGTTAAAATAAGATTGAGCAATTTGAATTAAATTATTTTCCATAATATGCGTTTATAAGTACATGGTAAAGAACAACCTATGTAACAATTTGTTTGCAGTGCTCAAAAATCAAATGACGAACAATAAGTTCATTCCACTTTAAATCACTAGTAAGTCATTATCCTTAAACGAAAACCGATTACTGAAGAAAACTTTTTCTCGACAATCAAATGCGGCTGATTTATCATTCTAAATTAATTTATATTTGCTTTACAAGTCGGAAATTATTTGTTACAGATTTTAGTATTTTTGTTTTAATATGACAATAGAAGAATTACGAATCGCTTTACTTGGAAAAACTTATCCCGATCCGGTACAGATTAGTGCTGATCAAAGAGTCACAGACGCAGAAAATTTTCTAAAAATACAATTTATTGAAGTGGATCTTTGGACGAGAGAAATCGAAAAATGTCCAGCATACCTACGCCTATTGAAATTTTTCAACGCTACAAAGCCGCAGTGACGATAAAATAACTTGAGCGTTGCATAAATATACCTGCAGCTAATTAAAAACTAAATGCGTTTAACAAGTAACGAATATCTTTTCGAAAATTTTGACTTCAACGCGATTAGCGAAGTATATTTATTGAAGCATTTTCAAGGGCCGATCGTTCCTAATAATGGACAAGTGAACTTCGTAACCGCGGTCCACCTTTCTCTAAATGAAGGGAATTTCGAAACAAAAGAAAATCTAGATTCACCAGCTGTAAGAATACACGTACAGCAAGATAGGGTCGCCCTGCGGATTTCATGTACCTGCGATTCAACTTCAGTCACACTTTGCATACATGAATTTGCCACATTGCGAGCGTTGCAAAAAAATACTCGGTTCAAAATCTTTTTTGATTATCAGACACGCAACGCATTTCTCAAATCGCAGAGCGCTCCATATGGATTGGAAAATGAAAATGAGATCGAAAAGTATCTCCGATTGAAATATGAGGATGGCGACG
>NZ_JABMCQ010000177.1 GCF_013179575.1 Sphingobacterium shayense
GGACTATTATTACTGGAGAACAACACATCAAACGACGTTATTCTAACAAACCGCCTTGGTACGGATCCGTATGCCGGGTGGTGTGAGAGGACAGATAGGGAAATAATCCCTATCTTCCTACTCGATTATTTCTCTGGGAATCGATAACAGTTGTCATGGACTGTTTTGTTCGCAAGTTTAATATAACTGCAACCAATATTATTAGTATGCCTATCAAAGAATAATTACTTAGTTGTTCATCGAAGAAAAAATAGCCGAAAATGATCGCATAAATAACACCTAGATAATTCAAGCTAGCGATTTTTCCTAGGTTGGCGTGTTGGTAGGATAACGTCATAAAGTATTGAGCGCCTTGTGAGAGTAGTCCAATCAAAAACAAGTAGAGCCAATCTATCCCGATGGGAGTGCGCCAATTTAGGATAGTAAAGATTGATACCACAGGAAGCGTGACTAGGGGAAAATAAAAAATAATTACTAAAGGATGTTCGCTTGTTTTTAAACGAGCAATAATGTTGTATGCAAGCCCTGCAAATATTGCTGCGGTTAATCCGACGGCCAAATCTAGCATAGTAATCCGAGTGTCAAACCCCTTAAGGATTAAGACACCAGTGATAGCCATCAGAAAATATACGTATTGTATTGGTTTTATGGCTTGTTTGACTAGGAATATACCGAGAATTGCGGTGAAAAGAGGGGACAAGTAATTGATTGTGACCGCCGAAGCGAGAGGGATATTTTGTAGCGTATAAAAAGATCCTATGAGTCCGATGCATCCCGCAGCGCCGCGAAGTGAAAGTAGTAATTTATTGTTTCCGAATAATGGAATTCGTCGTCTATTTAAGATTGAGACACATATTGCTAAACTTATTATAGAACGAAATAGTACAACTTCCATCGTAGGAAGATGGCTGAGATTTTTAACACAGATATTCATAACTGCAAAGAGAAATCCAGCAATCAACATGTACTGAAGGCTTTTATTTTGCACTAGTTGACTTCCGATTTGTCAGACTTTACGATCTCACGCATACCTGTCTCAGGGTCGATCTCGAGCTCGGTCTGTTTAACCAACACAGCATATGAACTCGGACGGATTCCTTTGCCGTACCTGATAGCATAGCACTTCGTAAATTCAGCGCCGAAGTAGAGTATCGCAGCCGCGTAGTATACAAATGCGAGTAGGATAATAACCGAACCAGCCGCTCCAAATGAGCTTGCCGTCGCATTATTGCTTAAATAATATGAAATGAAATATTTTCCTACAAGGAATAAGAGTGTGGTGAAAATTGCGCCCCAAAATATATCTTTAAACCGCACTTTCGCGTCTGGAAGGAAAGCGAAGATAAAACCAAAAAGCGTCGCGATGACAGCGAACGAAATTCCTGAATTTACGAGATCTAGTGACTCGATATTCATATCTGGTAAATATTTGACGATATAGTTCATCATTAGACTAATTATGCTACTGAGAACCAGGGATGCCATTAGTAGAAATCCTAAACCTAAAATCATTGAAAATGAAATTAGTCGATCGATTATTATCTTAAGCCAACCTTTTTTAGGTTTTGCTTTTACTCGCCAGATCTCATTTATGGAATTTTGAATATCCACAAATATTGTTGTTGACGAGAAAATGAGTGCGCCAACGCCGACATATAGTCCTATAGTGGATTTACTCTCTAACGAGATTTTTTGGATGGCAGAATTGAGCATTGTTGCAATGTCATTTCCGAACAACCCGTTCAGTTCGCCCATAATTTCGTCGCGAGCACCTGTTGGGCTTTCAAGTTGGTTTCCGAAAAAGAAACCTACGGCCCATATCAGAATTAGAATCAATGGACCAATAGAGAACACAGTATAGTATGCTAACGAGGCGCTTTTTTTTAAACATTTGTCTTGAAGAAAGTCATTGACTGTGTCAATCAATAGCAAGCCAAAACCACGCGTTTTCTCGAGAAAGGTCTCTTTTTGCATTACGATTCTTGATAAATCCGAGTTATTACCCCGTCCTGTTTTTGTAATATTATTTTTCTTTTTAAACTGAGTTTTGGTGTTAACTCGCCTCCGTCAATTGTCCATTCGTTCGCTAATAACTCGAACTTTTTTACTTTTTCCCATTGTCCAAATTCGCTATTTAATCGGTCTATTTCATTTTGATATTTTTCGAGCACTTGAGGGTTTTTAATTACGTTTTCACGACTTTCGAATGGAATTCCTCTGCGTTTAGTCCACTTTTCTAATTCTTCAAAGGCTGGTACAATTAGCGCGGCAGGGAATCTTTGATTTTCGCCTACTACCATAACCTGAGCAATAAGCGTTGACTCCATGAATTTATTTTCTAATACTTGGGGTGAAATATATTTTCCACCTGCAGTCTTGAACATTTCTTTTTTTCGATCGGTAATTTTTAGGAATCCATCTGGCGTTAGCTCTCCGATATCGCCCGTGCGAAAATAGCCGTTTTCGTCAAAAGCTTCACGCGTTGCATCTTTGTTCTTGTAATAGCCAGAAGTCACGCTAGGGCCCTTGACAAGAATTTCACCATCCGCAGCAATTTTTACATCGAGGTTGTCTAACACCCGTCCAACTGTACCAAATTTTACGTCTGTTTCGACTGGCGAGTTAACGGCAATTACCGGGGACGTTTCCGTAAGTCCATATCCTTCGAGAACTTTGATATCCGCAGCCCAAAATACACGCGCCAATCGCTCTTGTAACGCAGCACCTCCAGAAATTATTAAACCAATATTTCCACCGAGTGCTTCCTTCCACTTGGAAAAGATTAATTTTCGAGCCAAAGCTAGTTTTAAATTGTAAAATGTATTATTTTTAGGGGGCTCTTGGAAATTATGACCTAATTCAAGTGCCCAAAAGAAAAGTGATTTTTTAATGCCATTTAAGGCTTTTCCTTTTTCAACAACTTTATCGTAAACTTTCTCCAATACGCGTGGCACGGTGGTGAATATTTGAGGTTTTACGTCGTTTATATCGGCCACTATATTGTCTAAATTTTCTACATAGTTAACTGATATGCCTTTTGTCAGATACATATAGACGACCATGCGTTCAAAGATGTGACAAAGTGGAAGGAAGCTCAAAGCCTTTTTAGCATAGTCTGGGACCAAGTGTTGACAGGCTTCAACATTACTTAAGATGTTACTGTGGGTGAGGAATACCCCTTTCGGTTTTCCAGTTGTACCCGAGGTGTATATTAGCGTAAGTAGATCTTCGGGTTGTACAGCATTTTTATAGGAACTAAGGTCTATAGAAACTTGTTTCCCTTGCTGTACTAGCAAATCTATACTTTGCTTCCCCTTTACCTCATCAAACGCATAGATTTCTATTTTTAAGTCATGTTCCTGAATCGCCTGATCGATTTTGAATGCTAACTCTTCGTTGCTCACAAAAATTAATTTTGCTTCAGCATCGTTAACAATATAAGAAAGATCTTGAGCAGAGAGGGTAGGGTATAATGGTACGATAGCGATACCAAGTTGATTACATGCGAAATCAACGATATTCCATTCTGGGCGGTTTCCTGACATTAACGCGACTCGATCGCCTTTCGTCAGTCCTTTGGCAAGCAGTGCTTTGCTGATTGAATCTGTAAGCTCTATGAATTCTGTTGTAGAATAATACCGCCACTCGCCATTTTGTTTACCAGCGACCATATCAGGTTTGGCGTGATGGTTTTCGTAATTATCTAAAATGTCAACTAACCTTTTAAGCCTACTCATATGCTCATGATTTAACGGTTTATAATCTGTGTTATCTTCCTACTAATATACTGTTTTAACAAGCAAAGAGCGAATTCCAAATAAAAAAATTAATTGGAATTGATAACAGAATTTAACTTTTGGACCTCGAAAAAAATGTTACTTTTGATCATATATTAAAAATTTTTATATTCATGAAGAAAGCAAATTGGCTGTTATTAACTTTAGGGTTGTTACTATTTTCATTTAATCAGGTGTCTGCGCAGCTGAATACACAGCATGCAGTGGGCGGACGTTTCGGGAGCGCTACGGGTTTTACATATCGTTATACACTAACTCCAGATCGCGCTGTTGAAGGGATATTGAGTGTACAAAGCAACTCCAAATCTAGGCGATTTCGACTGGTAGGGCTGTATGAATTTCATAAACCAATCGCTGAGAATTTTAGTTGGTTTTATGGGTTTGGGGGGAGTATAGGAAGTTTGAAGTATAAACCAGTAGAATCGAGAACTGAGAACCCAGATGGCTCAGTCACTATCAGGACAACCGAGTCGAAATCAGAACTAGCGTTAAGTATCGATGGTATTATAGGAGTGGAATACACTATTCCAACGACCCCGTTCTCAGTTTCGGTAGATGTTAAGCCATATTTTGATTTCTTACAAGAGAGTTCAATAAAGATTTTTGATCCGTTTGGTTTGTCGATACGCTATACGTTTTAATTGCTATTACTTGTTATCTTAAAATAAGCAAAGCCCTAAACTATATTGTTTAGGGCTTTGCTTATTGAGTTTTAATATATGTAAACCACTAGCAGATAATAGGACATATGGTGAATGCAATACTTGGTAGCTATTTCATTCTGTAGCTAAGGAGATACGCTGTTTAAATTGATAGCCATATATTGCCCAGTAATTTTTCTTGTGCCGAAGCCTCTTTATTTTCCTCTATTATCCATTGCTTTTTGGTGTTTTCCCATAACGGCATATGTATAGTTCGAACTCGGCCGTCCCTTGAGATTAAGGTGTCAACGATATCATCTGCTTGCCCATTGCTTAGAATGTAATCTATTTCTTTTCCAGCCATATCAATTCGGTTTCCATTGATTGCAATTAGCTCGTCGTCTACATTAAGCCCAGCATGCCAAGCAGAACTATCGCGTTCTACATTTTTTACAAACATACGTCCATCTTGGACATTGGTTTTTATACCCAGATGAAGCTCTCGACTTCCTTGCAATACGTTAATCAATTTATAACCTACTTTATAGAAATACTTGTTGTAATCAATTTCCGTGGAATTGTGTGCAGCTTCAAATATCTTTGAAAGGCTCACTCCTGTAACGGTTTCCGCAAGATTAAGAAATTCGTCCTCGTCAAAGCCGCGGGCTTCGTTTTTATAAAATTTTTCGTAAGCGGCACGAAGAACATTATCCAAGCGTTTAGCGCCTCCGGTTTGCGCCAAAATTTCAATATCAAGCGCAACGGCATGCATCGCGCCTTTATTGTAATAGGATATCCCCGAGTTTTGGGAGTTTTCATCAGGACGATATTGCTTGATCCAAGTGTCAAAGCTCGCTTGTGCTGCCGATTGTAATTGATGACCGGGACGATTGTATACGAGATTGAATTCGTTTGCTAACGCATTTAGATATTCTTTAACCGAGAAAAACCCACAACGTCGGATAATCAGGTTGTCGTAGTAGGAGGTAAAACCCTCCATTATCCACAGGCCTTCGGTGTAATTTTCGTTATCATAGTCAAAAGGCCCCAAGGCTTTCGGTCGCAGTCGTTTAACGTTCCATAAATGAAAATACTCATGCGCAATTAAGCTAAGATAGCTTTTGTAACTAGATTCAATATTGTATGCGAAACGGGTTGCACCCAGAACGGTGGAGTTGAGATGTTCAAGTCCTCCACTCCCATGGTGGCGATTGTGTGTTATAAAGACGTATCTGTCATTCGGGTTTTCACCCCAAAGTTCAGTTTCGACTTCGACTATTCTCGTTACATCCTGTGTAAGTTTATTTTTATTGTAATCTCCGCCACCGACCATTGCGAACTCGTGTTGTACGCCTGCAGCATCGAAGGTCCAAGTATCTTGGTTTCCTATTTCAATAGGTGTGTCAAATAAAATATCAAAATTTTCCGCGAGAAAAGTATTTGGTTTTGAGTTTTGTTGTGGTAATCCGGTAGAAATTTTCTTCCAATATTCGGGGAGAATTATCTCTACGGTTGAGGCGTGATTTATTGCGCCCTCGATGTACATGAACGTTGCGGCGGGATTAAGGTATGCATGATCGATGTCGATAAAATTCGTCCGTACCGAAACTTCAAAACCGTAGACACGGTACCTCACTCTTAGAGTGCCCTTTTTATTTTTTATACGCCATGTGTTTTTGTTGATTTTCTCAGATCTTACCAATTCACTATCAACGGAGGCAGTCAATGATTCAACATGCCTCGCGTATTCTCGTATAAGGTAGGATCCGGGAGTCCAAACAGGCATCTTAAGATTAACGAATTCTTGCGTGAAATTGTTGATGATGACTTCCACTTCAACATAATGAGCTTGAGGTTCAATGAAGGATATGCGAAAATGTATACTGGAGTCTACCATTTAGTTTGGATGTTGTTGAAATACAAAATTAATCTTAATCTACGTGAGATGCAATTCTAAATTATGTTCAGTCAAATCTTATTTTCGCGTGTCACTACAATGATATCTTAATTGTCGAATTCGTGGATCAGTCGAATTTGAGTATGATGACATGTTCGGCTCTCGCAACATGTTCAATTTTGCACATACTAGGGCGATTATTCCCATTTTTTGTGTAAATTTGAGTATACAAAACTTTGAGAACAGCGTATGATTCTAGTTGCAGATAGCGGATCTTCAAGTTCCGATTGGATGCTAAATTTGCCCGATAGTAAACCATTGTCTTTTCGAACTAAAGGTTTAAATCCTTTCTTTGTCAATGAAAAGGAAATAGCTAAAGTAATGAAAGAGGTGCCTGAAATTTTACCCTATGCCAGTGAAATACACGAAGTGTATTTTTTCGGGGCTGGATGTATCACGCCCGACCGTAGAGAGATTGTGTCTAACGCTTTAACTGAAATTTTCCCGACTGCTTTTATTGCCGTTGAAAGCGATTTATTGGGATGTGCATATGCTACATGTGGTCATCGAAAAGGGTATGTTAGCACAATTGGTACAGGATCAGATATAGGTTTTTTTGACGGCGAGGAATTGCAATCTGGGATTCATGGGATGGGGTATGTTTTAGGGGATGAAGGGTCTGGGGCATGGTTCGGAAAAAATCTGATCACTAGTTATTTATATGGCACGATGCCTAAAGATTTATCTGCGAAATTTGCCGATAAATATAGGTTAAACAAGGATATTGTCATTAAAAACGTATATCAAAAAGATCGTCCAAATGCATATTTAGCGTCGTTTGCTGAGTTTATGGCAGAAAATCTGTTACACCCTTATATCGATAGGTTGCTACGAAATGGCTTCGATGAATTTGTTCGCACAAATATAATGACCTATCCAAATTATTGGGACTATAAGGTGCATTTTGTAGGACGAATAGCTTATCATTTCGATTTGCAACTTCGCGAGGTATGCGAAGTTCTAGGTGTCAAGGTCGGAACGATTCTTAAAAACCCAATAGAACATTTGTTTCATTACATTGTTGATAGAGAACAGAAATTAATGCAAATAAAATAAAGGTTATGATACTATTAAATACAATCTTATTACTGGCGACATTTATGAGTCCACCAACATCTGTTTATGATTTTAATTTTACCTCAATCGATGGTAAGGAAATTAATTTATCAGATTTTAGAGGTAAAAATATATTGATTGTGAACACTGCGTCGAAGTGTGGATTTACGAAGCAGTATAAGGATCTGCAGACACTTCACGAAACTTACGGCGATGATTTAGTAATTATTGGATTTCCAGCAAATAACTTCAAGGGTCAGGAGCCTGGAAGTAATGAAGAGATACAAAGTTTTTGTGAACGTAACTACGGTGTCACTTTCCTGTTGTCGGAAAAAACCGATGTCATTGGAGAGGATATAAGCCCTCTGTTTAAATACTTAACGACTGCTGATAATGAAGATTTTATAGGTGATATCAATTGGAATTTTGAAAAATTCCTTGTGAACAAAGAAGGGAAACTGATACATCGTTATCGTTCAAAGGTTAACCCTCTTGACGAATCGATTACCGGAAATCTGTAGCAACAATTAAGGTGTTAATTAGAAAGAGTTTACCGAGTTAGGTTTTGTTTTTTATCCCTTGCTCGGTAGTTGTTTATAACCCGTAATAACAACGTCTGCAGCGAGGCTCATAGTTTTCTTTTTCTCCTAAAAGGACACGTTCCTCGCTCGCCCCTTTTCTATAGGAAAACGTTGCAGGAGCGCCGCATTGGACGCAAACAGCATACACCTTAGTGACATGCTCCGCGATAGCCAACAAATTTGGGATCGGACCGAAAGGCACGCCTTTATAGTCCATATCTAACCCTGCCACTATGACGCGCACGCCCCGGTTTGCGAGTTG
>NZ_JABMCQ010000178.1 GCF_013179575.1 Sphingobacterium shayense
ATAAACTTATCGATCTAAATTGCATGGTTAAATTTTAGTTTGCCAAAACTAGAAATTTCAGATGAATTACCGAGAGATGACGCGCAACCTTTTAAGTTTTTTTTTATGTTAGTCTACAGAAAGTGCGCTTTTCGCTTCAAGAGAATTGTAACGGACGCAAGAAGTGCCAGATGTTTTCCATCTATTCGCAGGAAAATTAGTATTTTGGCCGGATAATTTTTGTTGAACCATGAAGATATTGTATGCCGTACAAGGAACTGGCAATGGGCATTTGTGCCGGGCGCTAGATATCATACCCATTTTACAGCAGATGGCTGAAGTCGACGTACTCGTCAGTGGAATACAAGCAGATATTGAGCTCCCTTTTCCGGTGAAATACAGACTACATGGACTGAGTTTTATTTTTGGAAAATCGGGGGGAGTGGATTTATGGCGAACTTTTATGAGCTCGACCGTGCGCAAATTTGTTCAGGAGATCAACTCTTTACCGGTTGAGCGCTACGATCTAATTATAAATGATTTTGAACCGATCTCTGCCTGGGCTTGTCAGACACGGGACGTTCCATGTATCGGTCTTAGTCACCAAATTGGAGCCCTTGATCCTGCGAGTCCTAAGCCGGAAGAAAGCGAGATGCTCGGACGGTTTATTATGAAGAATTATGCACCCTCAAGTATCTCTTATGGTTTCCATTTTAAGGCGTTCAATAGTAATATTTTTACTCCGGTTATCAGAAAGTCTATTCGTGAACTTGATCCTACAGACAATGGGCATTACACCGTTTACCTACCGTCGTATGACGATGCTCACCTGTTGAAAAATTTAGCTAAATTCCCGGATGTGCAATGGGATGTTTATTCTAAACATAATAAACAAAAGTTCGTGGTAAAAAACGTGACCATTAACCCGATAGAGAGTGAGACTTTTGTAAGAAGCATGGCAAGTGCCTCAGGCGTCCTTTGCGGTGCAGGTTTCGAAACTCCTGCGGAAGCGTTGTACCTTCAGAAGAAACTTCTTGTGATTCCAATGAAAAACCAATACGAGCAGCACTTAAATGCTGCAACGTTAGAACAGATGGGTGTGCCTGTCATTAATAGTTTAAAAAAGAAATTTGATTACGATATTGAATCTTGGCTAAACAGTAAGAATAGAGTTCTTGTTGATTACCCCGATATAACGAAAGAAATAATAACAAGTATAGTTGAAAAACATAGATGATAAAAAGTAAAATTATAGGACACATAGGCGTAACGTTACTGCTTGCGCAGACTATTGATGTTGGTGCGCAGGAACTAAAAACCAATCTTGATTCAGTTTCTTACGCTTTAGGCGTAGATGTCGGAGCATCTCTTTTAAAAGGAGGAATGAAGATCGACGA
This sequence comes from Sphingobacterium shayense, assembly GCF_013179575.1. GTDB lineage: Bacteria > Bacteroidota > Bacteroidia > Sphingobacteriales > Sphingobacteriaceae > Sphingobacterium > Sphingobacterium shayense. The sequence goes on from NZ_JABMCQ010000178.1 coordinate 1,377, forward strand.
CAAGAATTTTCAACGCGGTGTAAACGATGCGTTAGCAGGGAATAGCGAGTTGTTTAACCAAGAAGAGCGTATACAAATTATAAAACAAGCCTTTAATAAAGCAGCTGAGGAAAAAGCGGCAAAGCTCAAACAAGTGGAGTCAGACTTCTTTGCAAGTCTGCAAGGTAAACCAAATATTAAACAGGATACCGACGGATTATATTATGAAGTACTTCAGGAGGGAACCGGCGCAAAACCATTAGCAACGGATGAGGTTACTGTGCATTATAAAGGATCGCTTGTAGATGGTAAAGTTTTTGATAGTTCTTATGACAGAGGCGAACCTATGGAACTTGGGTTGGATCGGGTGATCCGCGGTTGGCAAGTAGGAATACCACTTATGTCTGTAGGATCTAAGTATAAATTTTACATCCCTTCATCGTTAGGATATGGCGAGAGGGGGGCCGGAGGAGATATCCCACCATATAGCCCATTGGTGTTTGAAATAGAGTTAATAGGGATTAAAGAGAATGCAGTTAACTAATTTAGGAAAATCAGAATTACGTATTTCACCTATCGGTATCGGAGGGATGTCGCTTAGGGGAGGTGCGATAAAAAATAATATTGAGATTCTGCAACAGGCAGTAGAAACAGGTATAAATTTTTTTGATACGGCGGATCTTTATGAACGTGGTATGAATGAAGATCTTTTAGGTCAGGCCTTAGCACCGTATCGCGATAGGGTTGTGCTGGCAACAAAGGTTGGTAACCAATGGCGTTCAGATGGTAGCACATGGGATTGGAAAGCGTCCAAACCGTATATCATAAAAAATGTCGAGAGTTCTCTTTCGCGACTGAAGACGGATCGGATTGACCTGTATCAGCTTCATGGTGGCACGATCGACGACCCAACCGACGAGATAATAGAGGCGTTTGAACATCTTGTTAAGGCCGGGCATATTCGCTACTATGGAATATCCTCAATACGCCCGAACGTTATCGAGCAGTACGTTCGTAAATCGAATATCGTTAGTGTAATGATGCAATATAATCTATTAGATCGACGACCAGAATCGGTCTTTCCTCTACTCCAAAAACATAATATTTCCGTCATCAGCCGAGGAGGATTGACACAGGGTCTACTTGTGGATAAACCAATCGATCGATATCTACAACTTACCTCTGGGGAGGTTGGTCATGCAAATAGAAATGTTGAAAAATTGGCGACTCAGTTAAATGTCTCCAAAACGCAAGTATTATTGGGTTACGCGCTAAGTGGAGGTGTGGTTGATACGATTGCTCTAGGTATACGTACACTCGCGCAGCTCAAGGAACTGAAAGAAATCCTGTACACGCTGCGTCCGTTGACTGAAGAGGAACGTGGTGAACTCGAGCGAGGAGTGCGTATGCTTCATTATAATGAACATTTGGTATAAGCCGTTCTTGACCTATGTTAACGTTTTGTTTGAATGTAAAGACGATCTTTGATATATAAAAAAGAAAGGAATACGAAATGGCAAATTACATTTTTCATCAGGCGGAAACTAGGGGTGATGCAAATCATGGATGGTTACATTCAAGACATACCTTCAGTTTTGCGGAGTATATGGATCCTGAACGGATGAGTTTCGGTGCGCTTCGCGTGCTGAACGACGACCGAGTCGCCGCTGGAAGGGGCTTTGGTGCCCACCCTCATAACAACATGGAAATAATCAGTATTCCTCTTGAAGGGGATCTAGAACACCAAGATAGCATGGGAAATAAGGGTGTGATTCGTCAAGGGGATATACAGATTATGAGTGCAGGAACTGGCGTTACCCATAGTGAATATAATGCGAATAAGGATAAAGAAGTTAAGTTCCTGCAAATTTGGGTGATTCCTGCAAGTCGAAATGTAGACCCTCGATACGATCAGATAACGTTGGATCAAAAAGACCGTATAAATACATTTCAGCAGATTATTTCTCCGGGGCCAAAAGAGGATGGATTGTGGATTCATCAAAACGCTTGGTTTAGCTTGGCTAAATTCGACGCTGGCTTTGCAAAGGATTATCATTTTAAAGGGGAAGGTACAGGGTTGTACATTTTTAATCTTAGTGGAGAAATTACAGTTGACGGGCATACATTGCACACTCGAGATGCCATTGGTGTGGAAGATGCCTCATCGGTAGAGGTGAGAGCAAATAGCCTATCGGAATTTTTAATGATAGAGGTTGCAATGGCTTAACTTATTTTTTGCGGTAAAAGTTAATCGAGCGGTGGTTGAATATTCTATTCAGCCACCGCTTCGTTTTTGCAATGTATGCGGTGAACCTTATTTTATTGGTTCTCATGTCGATTGGATATCATCACAGAAAGCTGAAAATTAACTAAGTGAAATGATTAGTAGATTCTTATTTAATTACGCGCACTCAAGAAAACTGCGAAACATATCAATAGGAAAATTGTATTTTTGAACTATATCTTACACAAGATGGTACAAACTGAATTTGCATTTAGAGCGAAGAAAATTTTAGAAGCAAGTACTGAAATTATTGGTCTGGCTGTTGGAGGGTCATGGCTGTCAAACGAAATTGATGAATTTTCCGATTTAGATTTAATTGTCATAACAGAAGAAAAAATCACGGAAAACAAAGATCTAATGTTTTCATATGCAAAGCGGTTGGGTGATTTTCTTTCGGGATTTACTGGGGAACACGTGGGAGAACCGCGACTGATTATATGCCTATATGACAATCCTCTTTTACACGTTGATATAAAATTTTTGACCCTTCAAGAATTCAATCATAGAGTTGAAAATCCGACTGTTCTTTTTGACAGAGGGGGGCAGCTACAGCGGGTTATCGATCAGTCAACCTCGGTCTTTCCGTATCCTGATTATCAGTGGATAGAAGACCGTTTTTGGATATGGATACATTACAGCCTTTTAAAAATAGGGCGAGGGGAATATTTTGAAGCTTTCGATTTTTTTGGCTTTTTAAGAATGACAGTGTTTGGTCCGCTGCTGCAAATAAAAAATGGCAATTTGCCCAGAAGTGTTCGGAGAGTGGAAACAGATCTGGAAAGAAAGGATCTGGAAAGTCTAAAAACAACTGTTCCAATTTATGACAGACAGTCACTCCTAAATAGCTTACACAATTCCGTAACGCTATATAGGAAATTAAGAGAGGATCTCTTTGACGATACGATTATCTTTCAAAATGAAACCGAGAAACGTGTTATGCTCTATTTTACAGAGATTGAAAGTCGATATATTTAGGACCATTACGATTGATCAAAAGGGAAACGGTTTGCGACGCTAAGGGAGCGCATGTAGAAAACATCTTTATTTCGAGGTTTGTTATTCTTTCGCTGGTTGTAGCAGAAAGCAATTAGTGATCGTTTTCTTAGAAAGACTAACTTAAGATAACCAAAATAAAATTATGAAAAAGATGCTGCCTTTGTTATTATCCATGACGTTCCTATGTTTGATCGCATGTGAAAAAAATACTTTAGAGTATGAATCGACGTTTGATCAAAGTTATAAGGAGTGGCAAAAATTCAAAATAGCTAGCGCTGACTCCTATAGTTATCAAGTAACCAATTCAACATGGACAGGCTCCAGTTGGGTCACTAGAATCACCGTTGTTGGTGGGAAAATTGAAGAGCGGAAGTTTTATTATTCTGTATGGAATGGTATACAAAGGCCTGTAGAAGGATGGGATAGTGTGCCAATTGAAGAATTGATCAAAATTTTGGGTATGACGTTACAGGAGTTTAATGGTCAGGGAGGACTTACTTTTCGCGATAAACTAGAATGGACTGAAGGGAGAGAAGATATTGGACACTCGGTGGACTCGCCTGCCAGTGACTTGTACACCCTTGATGATGTGTATGCGATGGTGCGATCAAACTGGTTAAAAAAACGTGCCGGCGTCAAAATATATTTTGAAACTGAAAACAACGGATTGATTTCCACCGCTGGGTTTGTCAGCGATGACTGCATGGATGATTGTTTCGTCGGAATACACATTAATTCGATACAGTCATTATGATGAGTTGTACAGGTATTCAACAATGTTATTAGGTTGTTAAATACCTGTAGAGAGTGTGATTGTGATGCGCGACTATTTAAGGATGAATTGAATGTCCGCGTGAAATTTAACATCTTCGCTTACCATGACACCGCCTGTCTCTAGTGCCGCATTCCACGTAAGACCAAAGTCTTGACGGTTTATTTTTCCAGTAACTGTATATCCTGCCTTTTGATTGCCCCAAGGATCTTTCGCAATTCCTCCGAACTCAGCGGAAAGGATCGCCGGTTTGGTCACGTCTTTAATAGTAAGGTCGCCTACTAAATTATAATCTTTGTTGTTTAGCTTTTCAATATGTGTCGTCTTGAACTTGACCAAAGGGTAGGTCGCACTATTGAAAAACTCATTGCTCTTTAAATGCTCATCGCGAGGCTCATTTTTGGTGGTAATAGAACTCGTTAGGATTTCTACATCAATCTGAGCCTGTGAAAGGTCTTCAGCTCCATTATTTATTTTGACATCGAATTCTTGAAATTGACCCTTCACATTTGAAATCATCAAATGCTTCACTTTAAATTCTATCTCACTATGTGCTTTGTCTAAATTCCATGTTGCCATAATTCTTTTTATTCTTTTATTTTTAATAATCTAATTTACGGTGATTTTTTCTAATGTACATTGATTTACGGTAAGAAATGACATTAACAAACTTAAATTTTGTTAAAATTAGGGGGATGTAAATTTCAAGCGATAGGAATGTCTTATAATTGTTTATTTCCAAGAGTCATTAGCGGAGATGTGCTGAAAAGGGGAGCATTTCCGTGCTCCCCTATAAATTAAAATTAATTCCTTAAAAGTCGTAAGCCGTTCACTTATTTTTAACCCTGCGACATAAGACATTGGCACAAGAAGATGTTAAATCAGTGTTATCCGGATATCGTCACAATCTGATTCATCTGGTCAGCTATTTTTTTAAGATAGGTGCGGTCGCCACCACCGAGCTCGACGGTAAGCCACTCTCCAGTATAATTATTTTTATAGAGAGTTTTGATTACTTTTGGCCAGTCAATATCGCCTTCAAGTAGATCAACCTGAAAGCCCTTCCATAACCCCTGATCATTCATCTTTTCTCTACTGAATTCTTTGGCGTGCAGTTTGACGATATGCTCTCCTAACACTTCGATCCAGTGTTCAGGCCATCCATACCGTAAAATATTACCGATATCAAAGTACCAGCCGATTGACGGATGATCAATTTTCTCTAGAAAGTTTTTGGCTTCAATTGGGCTGAGAATAAAATTGTTCCATACGTTTTCTAAGCCGATTTTCATCCCGGTTTTTTCTACATATGGAATTAATTTTCTGATTGAATCTAAGGCGTTTTTATAGGCTGTTCCATAAGAAACCTTGTCGCTGACAACTCCCGGTACAACAAGGACCGTATCTCCCCCCAGCTCTTTAACCTCCTGAAGTGATTTTCCCACGGAGGCAATCGTATAATTCCTGACCGACGCGTCCGGGTCGGAAAGTGGTTTTGTCCAATGATCCTTATTTACAAGGCTTGGGATTTCAACACCGCTACCCTGACTTGCTTTTATTAACTCTTTAATATCCAGGTCGATGGGGCTGTTAAATTCGATGCCGTCAAAACCTAAATCTTTAGCCAGCTTAAATTTATCGCCTAAACTGATCTCTTCTTTGATCATGTCAAAGCCAACGCCTTTTTTTAATCGTTTTCCCTGCTGGGTCAATTGCGACAAAGGGTTGGAAAGGGACGTATGAGGTAAAGAAATGGTTGAACCTGCTAGCAGAGCAGCCGATTTTATGAATTTTTTTCTATCCATGTTGTTATATTTTTGTGGTTATACCCGGTATAGCAACAGGAATTTCATACTTTGTATTCCAGTCGACAGTCTGCGGGAAATAAATTTCGTTGGATGCTAAGGCTTGTTCTAGCGTTACAGTTTGGCCCGAATATGCTGCCATACGTCCGGCTAAAGCTACCAAATTTGATTTAACCATCCAATCTCCATCGTTTTTAGGTTTGTTGTTACGTATGGACGCAAAGAGCTCGTCGTGTTCTTGTTGATACATACTGCGGGAATTCGATTTTTTATAAGCATTTTCATCGGTGAATTTTGTCTCATCCTCATGTTCCCACGGATTTTTACCGGTTATGGCATGTTTTCCCGTACGACAGTCAACAATACATTTACCTTGATCGCCCACGAGTTCCACCGCATAGGAAGGAGCGGTATCATTTTGCTGCCTAGATGAAAAATAACCTTTCGCACCGTTTTCGTATTCGTATACTAGTGCGAAATGGTCATACACGTTACCAAACTTAGGATCGGTACGTTTTTGCCGACCACCGCTGCCTGTGACCTGAATGGGCAATGCATCGCCCATCGCCCATTGTAACATGTCTATACTGTGTATTGCTTGTTCAATGATGTGATCACCCGAAAGCCAGTTGTAATATAGCCAATTCCTCAGTTGGTATTCAAGATCCGACCATCCTGTTTGTCGCTCTTTATACCATAATTCTCCGGTATTATAACTACATTCGGCGGCTAAAACTTGTCCGATGTTTCCATTTAATACCCTACCGAGGGCCTCTCTCTTCGGCAGATGA
>NZ_JABMCQ010000179.1 GCF_013179575.1 Sphingobacterium shayense
GCAAGTAATGAGTTCGCTTTTAACGACCCGGCTCCCCAAGTGGTCGTGACCGAGCTTGGTGATAGCGCAATAAACTTGTCCGTCCGGGTAACGACTTCGAATGATAATTTTTGGACAATGCAAGAACAATTGATCGTAGATTGTAAAAAAGCGTTAGACGATGCTGAAATCGAAATTCCATTTCCACAACGGGACATCCATATTCGTAATAAACAGTAAAAATTTATTTTTGTTACCTTCGGCGCTATGAGTTCATTCAAGTTTCCAAAATCTACGTTTAAAAAAGGGATTGTTCTACCAAGCCTTTTTTTCATCATTGGTATCTGTTTACTATCCATATTTTTCCCTGTCGGGACTGCCAGTGTTTTGGACAGTGTCAAGGTGTTTATATTTGTTAATTTAAACTGGGTATATGTATGGACGGTGACCATTTTTGTCTTCTTCCTTGTTTACCTTGTGATTAGCAAATTCGGCAATATCCGTTTGGGACCCAATGACAGTAAACCTGAATATTCATTTTTTTCGTGGATTTCGATGCTGTTTGCTGCCGGTATGGGCATCGGGCTGATGTATTTTAGTGTCGCGGAACCTATGCAACATTATTCTAGCGATGTCTTTTCTGGTGGGCATATTGTCAGCAGGGCGAAGAATGCCCAGCTTTATACATTTTTCCACTGGGGTATCCATGCGTGGGCAATCTACGGAATTGTGGGGCTTTCGCTTTCCTATTTTGCGTATAGATATAGGTTACCGCTATCGCTAAGAAGCTGTTTTTACCCGCTACTAAAAAACAAGATTAATGGAAAATGGGGGAATGCGATCGATATTTTTGCATTATGCAGTACGTTTTTCGGAATTACAACGACATTAGGATTTGGTGTCGTCCAGGTCAACGCGGGCTTGCATATACTGAATATTGTTCCAGATACAGGGTTATTTTATCAGGTAATTATTGTGGCGGTTTTGACGTCTCTGTCGATCATCTCAGCTACCACAGGCGTGGATAAAGGTGTTCGGATTCTGAGTAAGATCAATATTATTGCAGTTGTGGTTTTGCTACTTTTTGTGCTATTTCTTGGACCGACAGTATACCTGATAGGAAGTTTTACGGAGGGACTGGGAAATTATATCAACAGTTTTTTTGATTTGACTTTTGGTACGCATGTATACGAAGAAAGTACCTTGCCGTGGTTTTACGACTGGACAATTTTATACTGGGCGTGGTGGATCTCGTGGTCTCCTTATGTTGGTCTTTTCATTGCTAAAATTTCCAAAGGAAGAACAATTAGAGAATTTGTGACGGCAGTGTTGATAATACCAACCCTTTTTAATTTTATCTGGATGTCGGTTTTTGGAAATAGTGCAATCTGGTTCGACCTGAATATTGCTGATGGGGCGTTGAGCGCATTAGTTGATAATCCGGATGCACTGATGTTCCGGTTTTTGGAATATCTGCCCTTTTATGAAATAGCCAGTATTCTGGTCATTTCTATTATCATCATATTCTTTGTTACTTCCGCCGATTCGGGGATTCTTGTCATGAACAGTATTGCAACTCAAAATGCAGTTAAATCCCCAAAATGGCAAACGGTTTTCTGGGGAACGCTGCTTGCCGTGCTTGCGCTGATGCTGCTTAATGCGGGAGGTTTGGAAGCGCTGCAAACGATGACCTTAATAACGGCCCTGCCATTCTCGTTGATCATGATTTTATTTTGTATCAGCTTAGTGAAAGGGCTTACGGTGGACCGGAGCTATTATGAACGCGAATTTTCTGTTTCCACAACTCCTTGGATAGGTGATTATTGGAAGCAACGATTGAAACAAATTGTTTCATTCAAGACGAGTAGTTCGGTTGACGAAATTATTAACGGAACTGTAAAGGATGCGTTTATGGAACTGCAGAGGGAGTTTGCGGCTAATGGCATTGAAGCGAAGATTAACACGTTTAAAAATCCGACTAAATTGGAAATTGAGATAAAGCACGACATCGTAAACAATTTTATTTATGGCGTAAGAAATCAAGTGAAGGTGGTATCGGAGTATGTCATGGAAGAAGAAAACCTTCCCGATCTGGCGGAAAACAGCACATATTATCCCCGTTCCTACTTTGGGGATGCAAGAGACGGGTACGATGTTCAGTATTTTACGCGTAATGAACTGATAAGTGATGTCCTAAAACATTATGAACGGTTCCTTGAAATTATATCAGAAGAAAAAAATGAACTATTCGTTAGTAGCAACGCTAATAAAAACTTAAAATAGCTTGATTGATTGTGGCTGAAGACCCCATGTAATTTTTGCAGGCATTTAAAAAAACGGACTCTATCATCCCAGCGCTGATAGAGTCCATTTTTAGTTTACAACAGATGATATTTAAAATTTTATAGCTAAACTATTTATTGCGTTATTTGTGTGTATTATAGTTGTTACTAGTTTTTTAAATTATTTATTGAAAAGATTTTTCACCTTATAATGGGGTAAGTTGGTCGTCGTGCTGTCGGACAGGGAGCCACTTAATTTCCCGATTTCTACGGTTTTTTCTGGCAAACTTATGTCCGCGATTCCTTGGCTGTTAATGGCTAGATCCTGTATACTAGACGCGCTGGTCTGATCCCCTCTATCTTCGTTAATAAAATTGAAATCGGAGTTTTGTAGATTAACTCTAATTGATTTGTAGTTCATAGGTGCCAAGGAAACTCCACCATTTATGATATTAAGCTCGAAATTTTCAAGCCCCGTCAAAAAGGAGTCGTCGCGGTGGGATTTCCCTATGCTGAACCGCGAATCTTTGACGGTAAGCGTTAGTGATTTTAAGCCGCTATTCTGACCGAAGTTCAAACTATTATTGATATTTGAAGCTAGAATATTGACATGGTCAAAGTCCGTATCAAATTTTGAAATTTGAATGTTATTCAATGTTATTGATTCTAGATCCGGAACAAATACAAAAATAGATGAATAACGGTACCGTTTGAGTGAATCTACCTTAATCGTTAAGGTCCTGGTTGCTTGGTCTACAGAAGTTGTAAACACTGATTCAGTGTTTTTAGTAAACTTAACCAGCGGCACATTGGATTTTACGACGGATACACTGGTGTATAAGTTATTCGAACCCTCGATAACGACCTTGTCGAATTGTTCCACTTTCCTGCTGATTAGAAATCGATCGGCGACATCTGCGTTTTTTCCTTCATTTTTAATGGCAGCGTCGTACATTTTTCCATCTACCCGGTTGACTTTGGCGTAATAGACCATTCCCACCACCGGAATCACAAATAGGGCGACGGCTAGTATGATTAATAATTTGTTGCTAGTTTTCATCTTGGTTCGCGTTAAAATTTTGATCTACAAAAGCCTGATAACGATCTTTCAGTTCGTCCAAACTAATATTTAATAAGTAAATGTTTCGAAACACCTGCGGTAGCTCTTCTTCTAAAAAGACCGATTTTTTATATAATTTCACCGCGCCCATAGCGTCGGGTGAGACAAAGAATCCTATGCCGCGTTTGTTATAGATAACCTCCTTTTGCTGCAGGAAGTCGTAGGCGCGCATAACCGTATTGGGATTCACCTCGAGTTGTACCGCGAGCTCGCGTACAGAGGAGACTTTATCCTCGGGAGCCCAAACTTTTAACATAATCTGTTCGCAGACGTGCTCTACAATCTGCAGGTAGATAGCCTTGTTTGAATTGAACTCCATATTATACCTCCTTTTCTTTTAATCGCAGAAACGATATGCCCCAGAGCAGCAGCGTTAATACAATACCGACCGCACAGAATATTTTGATGATATTCATTTCCTCATTAAAAAATATGTTCCCTTCTGTGGCGACAGTATCCTTTGTAATCCAGGTCATAATTTTAATCGTTGCCAGTATAAATACAAAACAATACGCAACAATTACAGTCGCCGTTTTTATGAAGTGAAAATTCTTAAAGGCAATGGAACCCAATAAAAAGATCGCACTGAGCAGGAACGGTAAAAATAACATCCAGTAGATTTCATCCGGTAGAGGAGTCACAAAGAAATAGGTCAGTCGGTCTAGGGTAACGTCCTTGTTTAAGTCCGGTGAGAAATAGGTTTCCGCTGAATGAAAGTTAGCACGCGCATAGGAGACAAACCCAAAATCAATTAGATAGAACAATAGAAAATACGATGCGGTTGTCAGCAGTGCTGTGTAAAATACCGCTGATAGAAACTTTTCCAGCTGTGATGCAGGAATCAAAATCTCAAAAATTGCTTTCGACTTTTGTCCAAGCCCGGAAAAGTAGGAGCTTGATACGATCGCGATAAACGCTAGCCCGATGACGGTAAATACGTATGGTCTAAAGGAAAACATTGTCGCGATATCATGAGCGTCTTGCGATTCACTAGCCTGGTTTATGTGGTAGCCGAAAAATGCCATAAAGATTCCCGCGATGATAACTAGAGACATAAGGTATATCTTACCAAATCCTATCCACTGCCGATTGATCAATCGAGAAAATCGGCTAAAATCAAATGTATTACTCATGGGGTACCGGGTTAAAAATGTTAGCAAAATCAATTTTTCTGTCCACTATCGCATTGAACAGTAGTTCTAGATCTACCCTGGACTGCTCATCGGTAGCGTTTGGAAGCATAGCAGAATATCCGCCCAACGTCGGTTCAGCGTACAACACTTCGGGCACTAGTGAAGCGATCTTTTTAAAAACAAATCGATCGGCAAGTTCAAAAATGGAAGCGTTGAGTGCAATTTTGTGGTCATCTAGAACGATCACGGTATCGATTAAATTATCAAGATCCCGAACCTGATGGGTGGAAATAATGATGCAACGTTCATCGCTGATTGTCGAGGCCATGATTTTCCTAAACTGCGCTTTTGAAGGGATGTCCAGTCCATTGGTGGGTTCATCCATGATGACCAACTTAGTCCGTGCAGCCAGCCCAAATGATATAATATATTTTTTCTTTTGTCCGTAGCTCATGTCGGCTAACTTTTGCTGAACGGGAATATCAAATTCTCGAATGAGCTCCTCGAAATAGCTGTGGTCAAAGTCTGGATAAAAACCCGCGGTTGTTTTGATAAACTTGTCGGATTTGACAGCGGGGAGGTGGAATTCCTCTGGAATAAAACTAATGTCCTGTAATAGAGATACCTCTCGTTTCATAGGATCACTACCTAACACAGAAATACTGCCACTCTGTGGATAAACCAGACCCGCAATATTCTTTAATAAAGTAGATTTCCCCGCACCGTTTTTACCAAGCAGCCCATAGATATGACCGCTCTCGAGCTGCATATCCATTTCCCTAAATAAGGGACGGCTTTTGCTGTAACTGAAATTTAAGTTTTTAATAGTTATCATATTAGTGTACTATTTAAATAATACACTAATATAGTTAGACTTTTTGAACTTGCAAGTTTTTTTTTAATTTTTAAACTAGAACGGTTATATGTTGTTGCATATTGATTGCGAATTACACTAGGGTGGTATACCAATTCGAGAAGATATTATAGGTAAGTGTAAAAATGATATAATAAATAAATAATCAAACTTTTTACTTTTGAATAACGGAATAGTGGAGTTGGAGAAGGCTATTTTGTAACGGACGTATAAACCTAAATAAATAAGTTTTGTTAGATTCAACAAAGAGAATATCATTGCTTTTAATTTCTTTCATGATGACCGCGCTGGCAGTTTTTGGACAGGGAATTCAGCTGAAAGGAACGGTTGCCGATTCGACAGGATCTCCTGTACCGGGCGCCTTGATCAATCTACGGACCGCCAATCAAAAATTATCGATGTCCACGGATGTCCACGGTGTTTTTTCCTTTTCTGGTGTTCGGGACAGTGTTGTTAACATTAGCGTTAAATCCATCGGTTATGATAGTTTTCGTCGAAGATTTTCAGTGGACAGTGAGCTCGAAATTAACGATATAGGAGCGATCACTCTGCGCGGTGCCAATAGCATATTAGACGAGGTCGTGGTCAACGCCATGATACCCATATCACTGAAAGAGGATACCGTACAGTACGATGCTCGGGCCTATAAGGTACGCGAAGGGGATGCTGTCGACGAGATGGTAAAGAAGCTCCCGGGCATAGACGTGGACGCCGATGGAAATATTACCGCAAATGGAGAGCCGATTACCAGCATTCGGCTTGACGGTAAAGAATATTTTGGAGACGATGTTGCTGGTGCTATCCAGAATTTACCTGCCGATATTGTGAAAAATCTGCAGGTAATAGATGATTACGGAGAACAGGCTAATGCTACCGGACTAAAAAGCGGAACATCCGAGAAAGTACTCAATATTAATCTTAAAGAGGATAAAAAGCGAGGGTATTTCGCGCGGGCAACTGCGGGTTTGGGGACGCAGGAGCGGTATCATGGCCGTATACGGGGAAACTATCTGAACGGAACGCAACAGTTAGCGGTGGATGCTCAGGCAAACAACAACAGAAGTCGTTCTTCAGGCGTGAATGATCGAAAGTCTATAAAAGGAAACTATAGGGAAAAAATCAATAAAACACTAGAATCATATGGCAGCTACCGTTTTGAGTTCAATGACAACGACAGCCGAGTAAACAGAAGTAAGGAGACTTTTTTTCCAGATTATGTCCGTCGTGAGGATACAGAAACAAATGAGCTGAGTAGCGGTAAAAGCCATCGTTTTTCCTGGAATTTCGAATACCGCCCAGATACCAATAATTATCTAAAAATCGAACCGGATATCAGCTTTCAGCGGAATAGGGGGACAACGGGGGAGTTGAGTAACATCGCACTACGGAGTGCCAGCTCAGAACGGGAGAGTAGAGCAAACTCATCTGACCATTCTATGGATCTGGGACTGGAAGTGTTTTACAATCATAGGTTCCAAAAACCGAAGAGAAATTTGACACTCGAAATGGAAATTAGTTCGGGAAGCAAAAAGGGAGACAGGCATGTAGAAAATGATTATTTGGATATTGACGAACAGGAAAATAGCGTTGCAGAGCAGCAGTACCAGAACACCTACAATCATGACGGAAACCTCGCTATGGAAGCGAAAGGGTCATACTTTGAACCTTTAAGTTCCATTTCATTCCTAGAACTTGCCTACCGATGGAATCGCTCTTCGAACGATATTTTAAAGGAGACATTTGATATTGACCCGGCAGAAGGATCGGAAACGATTAATCAGACCTTGAGTAACGATTACGATTACCGTTTTACGACCAATCGGTTTGGACTTAATTACAGATTGAAAAGCGAGAAAATAAATTCTACCATCGGTCTATTTGCGCAACCTTCCACCTTGTCGGGATTTGATCTCACTCGAAATATAGAGACCTTCCAGCAACATTTCAATTGGGTTCCATCACTTCGGTTCGCCTATCAGTTTACCAGAGGGAAACAGTTGGTATTTGATTATGACGGTAACAGCAATCAGCCCGCTTTTCAGCAGCTACAGCCGGTGACGGATAACTCTAACCTCCAAAATGTCATAACCGGGAATCCGGAACTCAAACCAGAGTTTTCGCATCGAGGAAAAATAGAATATCGGCAGACGGACGCCCGTTCTGGGAGTTCTTTGTACGGGAGACTGAGTTTCGGCCGAATAGACGATAAAATCGTTACCAGCAAGAATATCGCGGCCGATGAGGTTAAACAAGAAATCAGTTACGCAAATGTGAACGGCTCCTACAATGCCTCGGGTGACTATTCCGTCAGTGTACCACTAGATGAACGCAAATTCGTTATCTCTTATTACGGTGGTTCCAGCTATAGCAATAATATCTCGCTAACCAACGATGAACGTATCATTGGAGAGAATTTAGGTATAAAGCAAGGTCTTAAACTCCGGGTTGATCTTGAGGACATTGTAGATACCCAGCTCAGAGCTTCTTATAGTCGGGACAAAGCTAAGTTTTCAACAGCATCGATGGACGACCGCTCCAGTAGCCAGTTTAACCTAAGTCTGGAAGGTCGTAATTACTTTTTTGACGACCTTACCCTAGGCTACGACTTGACC
>NZ_JABMCQ010000018.1 GCF_013179575.1 Sphingobacterium shayense
CTGCAAAATTCGAAATCATCGACTGGATACGATCTAACAATCGCAGCCAAACAAAGCTAAAAGATCTCGCGTATCATCTCCCCAACGCCAACGAGAGCATCGAAGAACAATTCATCGCAAACGAGCTCGGTATTCATATTCAGAACGAGGTCAGAAAAATGCCGAAGACCATGCAGGAGGTATACCAACTGAGCCGCGTAGAAAATATGCCTATCAAGGAAATAGCCAACCATTTGGCGCTTTCCGAGCAAACTGTAAAAAACAATATCACACTAGCAATCAGCAAATTAAAGCTTAAACTAAAGGTATTTTAATCTATTTCATTTTTTTTCGGTACCTCCGCCCTTTCTATACGGTAATAGAAGTGTATGGATGAAAACGACAAGATAAAAACGCTAAAAGATCTACTAGCAAAATACCGACGAGGAGAATGTACACTCGAAGAGGAAAAAGCAGTTGACAGATGGCTTGATGGGCTTGATCAAGATCTAGGGGTCAATACCCACGTTAATCCTCCGAAGGATCTAGCGAGCACAATCTATGATAACATCCTGACAGATAGCCAAGAAGTCAAAAATCCAGGTCGAAAATCTCGCCTGATAATTTGGTCCACGACGATAGCAGCGACAGTTCTTCTAGGCCTCGCTTTTTGGTTCCATACAACGAATCACACAATAACTTCCCAAACAGCTGCATTACCTGTTAATTACGACAATGGCGACGTACTACCCGGAAAAAACTTCGCAACCCTCTCCTATCCAAAAGGTGAAGTGATCGAGCTTCCAAATCCAGATTTACGCCAGTACGCCAAAAATGAAAATCAAACTTTAAAAATTAATACGCCTGTAGCCTCAACCTACAGCGTTCAACTCGAAGACGGCACGCAGGTTTGGCTGAACGCTGCCAGTACAATCACTTACCCCGAGAAATTTGACAAAAACCAGCGTCGTGTTAAATTGACGGGTGAAGCTTATTTCAAGGTTGCTCATGATGAAAATCGGCCATTCTTTATCGAAGCCAACGATGCAACAATAGAAGTCCTAGGAACGACATTCAATGTGAACGCTTATGACAAAAGTGTCCTCACCACATTGGTTGAAGGTTCTGTAAAAGTTAAATCGGCAGGACAAAATAACATAATTAAACCCGGCGAACAAGCGCTATGCCGTGATGAAAAGATTCACATCTCGCGGTCGGATGAACAAAAAAACCTGGCTTGGCAAAGAGGTGAATTTTATTTTGACGGTAACAACTTAACGGAAATCTGCGAACAGATTAGCCGCTGGTACGACGTAAAGTTTGTAGGCATAGAGCGCCTCTCTCCCAATTCCTCGTTCAAGGGCAGTATAGCCAGAAACCAAAATCTATCACAAACACTCAATATTCTATCTATTGCAACGAACGGAAGTTTTCAAATAAAAACGGGAATTGTAATAGCGCAACCTATATAACTAACAATAATATGCTGGATAAATGAAAAACGAATAAAAAGACTTTATCGATTTATCAATAAAGGGGGATGTTGGAGCATCCCCCGATAAAGAGGTATAAAACATCAGATCGTAACTAATAATTTATTGACCCTTTAACATTTACAAATTTATGATTTATTTTTCTTCTTTTTCCCAACGGGAAAGGAATGGCGCCCGTAGTAGGCGATCCGTCTTAATGTTCTTAATCACTATGAAACTTATAATCTTGTTGAGCCTGGTCTTTTCCTTTGGGGCATACGCCTCGGGGAATGCACAAAACATCTCAATCGACATGAAAAATGTAGCGCTCGAAGAGGTGCTCGAAGAGGTATCAGCAAAAAGTAAGCTACGCTTATTCTACGATCAGAACGCAATTAAGAATCTTCGTGTTGCCGAACTCACCATGTCCAACGCCTCGGTGGCATCCATACTTAAAAAAGCCATACGCGGGAAAAACTTAACGTTCCAAATCGTTGATAAAACAATTATACTTAAAGAACGTCATCAAACTGATATCGAAATATCGGGAGCGGTAAGCGACCTTAATGGACCAATAGAAGGAGTAACAGTAACCGTCGATCAGAAACCAAGTTTATGGACGCGGACAGACAAAAATGGCCACTATTCCCTTCGTGTTCCAGAAAACTCAAAATTAACGTTTCGATACCTCGGTTATGCCGACCAAACATTTGAAGTTAGCAGCCAACAAGTGCTAAATGTCACTTTAGAAGTTGAATCATCCATGGTCGACGAGGTCGTCGTGGTAGGTTATGGTATACAGAAAAAAGCTAATTTAACCGGAGCGGTAGACCAAATCGACAGCAAGCAGATTGACGCATTCAAAGCTACCAACCTTGGGGAAGCCCTTGCTGGACAAGTGCCTAACTTAAACATCGGAATAAGTGATGGTAAACCCGGACGAGGAGCTTCATTCAACGTGCGCGGGAACACTTCAATTAATGGGGGTTCTCCTTTGATTTTATTGGACGGCGTACCTATCTCTTCTTTTGAGCTAAACAATATATCACCACAGAGCATCGACAACATTTCTATTCTCAAAGACGCCTCCTCTGCCGCGATATACGGTGCCCGTGCCGCATACGGGGTCATACTGGTAACGACCAAAGAAGGGATCGATGGAAAACCGCAGATTAATTACAACAATAACTTCAAATGGGGGAAAGCGACTAAAATTCCTGAGGTTTACCAAGGACTCGATTATTTAGAAATACAAGAACGGGAATTTAATGGCAACATCGGGCAAACTTATTACACAGATGCACAGGTGCAATACCCCTACGATGTCGCAGCAGACCCATCGTTACCACTTTATGACTTGCAAAATATCGGTGGTAAAGCGACGCTTCTTCTGGGTGGTCCGGTGAACAACTATTACAAGGATTGGTTTCGCACTTATACTCCGGAACAAAACCATAATTTAAGCATCCGAGGAGGCTCCGACAAATACAAATATTTCTTATCGGGAGATTACAACAACGAAGAGGGTAATCTGAAATTTAAACCGGAAAAAATCAACAGATTTAATTTTCGCGCTAACAACAGCTTTAAGGTTTCTGACAATGTTACTATCTTCAGTAAAACATCGGCAACGATGCGTCGAGACGATATTCCCAACACTTACCTATATGGATTTAGCTCAAACCCATGGCGGTTTATTGACAACACCAACCCGTTGATGCCAGAAACGATACAAGTTGATGGCGAAACGATTCCTACCGACATCGGTTTCTACCGCCAGTTTATTGAAAAGCAGTCAGAATATAAAACCAATACCAGTAGCTTCTTAAACACCTTCGGAACAGACATCAAGCTGCTCGATGAGTCGCTTACTTTGCATGCCGATTTATCATACATGTATTATCATTGGTATAGAAACCGTTGGTGGGATAACACTGGCCCCTATCTTTCTCATTCATTCAACAACAGAAACACCATTCTATCGCATTACTCAGATGCTGGCCCCGCGAAAATATACAAGAGTAATACAGAATCTGAAACCTTTAATGTAAACGCATACGCGAACTATAAGAAATCCTTAGGCAGACATAATCTTGATATCACCTCGGGCTTCACTTTCGAAAACTATAATAGCCATTACGAAACGGTGACTCACCAAGACCCGATATTAGGTCTTGATGAGCATTCTTTAAACCTAGCAACAGGTATCTTCGAAGCCAGTGACGACGACGATAAATACGCGAACAGGAGCATCTTTTTACGGACAGGATACAATTTCGACGAAAAATACCTTATCGAGTTAAATGGCATGCATAATCTGACCTCTAAATTCAGTAAGGCGTCCAGAGGAGCATTCTTCGGCTCGGTTTCCGCCGGATGGAAAATTTCCGAAGAACAATTCTTTGAACCATTAAAAGGGGTGATAAACTCCCTAAAAATAAGAGGATCATACGGCGCATTAGGAAACCAGAACATTGGATCTTTTGATTATCTATCAATTTTGAGTATGACAAGGTCGCCGTATCTGCTGGATGGAGAACAATATACCTACACCGGTGTACCGAGTCCCAAATCGGAGAACTTCACTTGGGAAACGTCGAAAACGGCCGATGTAGGGCTTGATGCCGCTTTAATGAATAACAGGTTATCTATCGTGTTCGATTATTACCAACGCAATACCGACAACATGTTAGCTCCGTACCATTCCCTACCGTCCGTATTCGGAGCCACCGTTCCCAAAGAGAATATCGCTTCGCTAAGAAACCGCGGATGGGAACTATCCCTAGGCTGGCAAGATCAAATAAATGGTCTCCACCCCTTCCAATATGGCGTACGATTCAACATTTCGGACTACTCCGCAGTTATTACCGATTACTATAATCCAACCAATTACTTAGGTGATTATTACGTGGGACAGGAACTAGGCGAAATTTGGGGACTAAATACGTTAGGCTTTTTCCAAACAGACGAAGAAGCACAAAACAGCCCTCTTTTACAAACGAGCAGTTATCGCCAATTCGCGAGTGCAGGAACCATCAAGTTCGAAGACTCCAATGGCGACGGCGTAATAAGCAAAGGCGATTGGACATTAGAAAACCATGGTGACTATCGCATCATTGGCAATACAACACCAAGGTATCAGTATGGACTTAACTTAAATTTTAGCTACCGAGGGTTTGATCTAAATGCATTCTTTAAAGGCGTCGGCAAACGGGACATCTATCCGTCTGCGGAGACGGCAAATTTCTGGAGCTCGTATAACAGGAAATATCAAGTCCTTCTTCAACACGTAGTCGAAAATAGATGGACACCGGAAAATCCGGACGCCTATTTCCCTAAACCTCAAGGCTATATCGCTTTAGGCCAAAATGATTTGGGTGTTCCACAGACCCGGTACTTGCAAAGCGCAAGCTACCTGAGATTAAGCAATTTGATATTGGGTTACAACCTTCCTCCCACTTTCCTTAAAAATGCGCTAAGCAACGCCCGGATATATGTTGCAGGAACAAACTTATTTGAATGGACAAAGCTGCACGACACATTAGATCCTGAAGGATTAGAAAAAGATCCTGACGCAAGCCAAGGCAGTGTAGGTATGGGTACAGCCTATCCAATACAACGTACGTTTGCATTTGGGATCGAAATTGGTTTTTAACATTAAGAAATTGACAAAATGAAAAAATTAGGTATACTATTCTTCAGCCTCATATTATTTAGCGCCTGTGAATCACAGTTCGATCAATTCCCAGAAACGCAGGTGGCCGAATCCCCATCATTATTCAAGAATGAAGCAAGTTTAAAGACATTCACCGATGGTTTTTACAATAGCCTTGATCATAACAGTATCAAAGACGATAAGTTTTCCGATAACATGGAGCATATCACGACGCCACCAGCGATGCGCTCGTCTAACTACACCCTGCCAACGGCGTTGGGAAGTGGCGGTTGGAGCTGGAGCGAACTGCGCAATTTAAACTATTTCATTCAGAATGTGAACGAGCACACCGAGGATGTGGCACTCAAACAAAAGAATCTAGCTATCGCAAAATTTTTCAGAGCGTGGTTTTACTTTAAAAAAGTACGCACTTTCGGAGACGTTCCTTGGTATTCTTCCCCATTAAAAACAACAGACGAAACAGAATTGTATAAGCCCCGTGATCCACGTACGCTTGTAATGGACAGCGTAATGCAGGATCTTAATTTTGCCGTGACTTATCTCGGAGAAGAAACCAGCAAAAACCAAATTACCAAATGGACAGCCTTAGCGCTCCAATCCAGAATTGCGCTATTCGAAGGAACTTACAGGCTTTATCATAAAGAGACTCAGTTACCTGATGCAGATAAATTTATTGAGATCGCTCGAGATGCGGCTAAAGAATTAATGGACTCTAAGAAATACGGCATATATACAACGGGCAACTCCGAAAAAGACTACGCTTCGATGTTCCAAATAGCGGAGGCGCCTACAAAAGAAGTAATCCTTGCCAGATCTTCTACACAAAACTTTATTTATTACACGCCAGAGTTCACATCAACTTCCAACGGGAACTACGGAGCAACATTTTCGCTTATCAGTGACTATCCGATGTTAGACGGAACTTCCTACTACCAACAAAATGCAGGAAAGATTGAAAACAAGTCGTATCATCATGAATTTCAGCAGCGCGATTTTAGATTGCCGCAATCTGTCGTCCATCCTGGCTACATAAGAATTGGCACAACAAATAAGGCCGTAAATGACTTCGCAGAGAACAGAACCGGATATCAGGTTACCAAGCGTGTTGGTCCACCTATTGAAGACCAAGGTAGCGATAACAGAGACGTAATATTGATTCGTTACGCTGAAGTTTTGTTAAACTATGCTGAAGCACAAGCCATCTTAGGGCATCTGACCCAAGGAGATCTGGACGAAACGGTCAACCAATTGAGAAGTCGAGCGGGAGTACAACAAAAATTAACCCTGCCGCTAACGACGGACGAGCTGCAATTGTCTCGGTATAAAAGAACAACAGATCCTGCCATCCTAGAAATATGCAGAGAACGAAGGATAGAGCTAGCTTTTGAAGGTTTACGTCGAGACGACCTAATCCGTTGGAACGAAGGTCACCTTTTCCGTACAGAATATCATGGAATTTACATTCCTGGGTTCAATCAGTTAATTGATCTCGATCAAGACGGAAACCCGGATCTTTATGTCATAAAAAGCACGGATAATGCACCTTCCGACCGAGTCTCTGGTGTACAATACTTTAAGCTGTCACCGGTAAATGGACTTTCTAATGGTGAATCAGGTCGTCTGATGCCCTATAAAAATGCGAAAAAGCCATTCCAATCCTGGGAATATCTTAACCCAATCCCTTTAGAAGAGTTAACATTAAACCAAAATCTTTCACAAAACCCTGGTTGGGAAAATTTATAACGATATGATTAGATTTTTAATTCCGATACTTCTTATAATCACAGCGTGGTGTTCGGAAGTTAACGCTCAGAATCTCCTACAGGAAGGATACTACGTCGCTTGCGGAGACAGCAAGCTGCTGATCATTGATCCGTTAAAATCTACGGCAACGCATACAGAAATATTATGGGAATGGGATGCACAGACGGCCACGGATATTCCAGAAGAATACAAAAGCCTGTTAGTAAGCCTTGATGAATGCAAACCAGTATTGGACAATCGCAAGATCTTAGTCTGCTCGTCCTCGGGTGCAACGTTACTTATCGATGTGAAAAGTAAAACAGTAGAATTCTATGCAAAAACGCCTATGGCACATTCGGCAGCGATGCTGCCGAATAATAGAATCGCTGTTGCCAACTCTACCCATAAGCAGGGAAATAGTCTAGAACTTTACGAAATCGGAAAATCTGAAACTCGGCTGTTCACTGATACTTTATATTCTGGACATGGTGCGATTTGGTTGGAATCCTCTGAGAGTCTCTATGTTTTAGGCTTCAATCGGCTAAAAGCGTACTCCTTAGAAGATTGGGACAATGATAATCCCAGCTTAAAGCTAGAAAAAACGTGGCTGCTACCAAATGCAGGGGGACATGATCTTTCCATGGGAAAGGACGGTAAGCTGTTAATTACAACACATCATAATGTCTTTAGCTTTGACACGGCTACTGGCCAGTTTACCGAATTTGTACCGCTCGCAGGAAAAGAAAATATAAAGTCTTTAAATTATTTCCAGCACGAAAATAATTATGTGTACACCATCGCTGAAGAAAGTTGGTGGACCGAGAACATCTACGAAACAAATTCTAAAAAAATAATATCGTTACCTGGCCTGCGGCTCTATAAAGTTCGCGTAGTCCAATAATGGAATTGAGGTATGTTCGGTTTGAGCAGACAATGATTAGCTTTTTCATGCTGCTCAATCCGAACATTCTATTTGACAATAAGGATCTATTCGTAACGTAGTTTTTGATTTTCCCTTTAGAATTCAATGTCTATTCACGCATTCTCAAAAGTGCAGGTTAATCACCTCCCCAAAAAAATGATCGAATCATCCATTATCCGCTTCCAACGCGTGACAATTAACGGGCCGTTGATCTAAAAAGCTATATTGAAATATGCGTATAATGTGAAAACAGTTCGACGCATATAACGCGAAATAAAATTCCCATACCGTAGATACCTAAATCTCCTACAAGGTTTTAAGTCACTATTTTTCAAATTTCTCTTTGAATTGTTAAACAGGAACAATACATTTGCACAATTTAAATTAAGTCTAAATAAATTTAAAGACAACCTCTACACATAATTATGCGAAAAATTTTACTCACATTGTTGTTTGTCTTGCCGCTGATCGTAGTGGCGCAACAGAAAACTGAAATTGCGGGAACGATTTTCTCTTCGGATGGTAAGCCCGCCGAGGGAATTACTGTCAAGCTAACGCCGCAGGAATTTACCGTATTTACAAATACCAAGGGGAATTTTGTGTTCCGAAATGTGCAGCCGGGCACTCATATTTTATCTATTTCAGGCGTCGGTCTGCAGCCGCAAAATAAAGAAATTCAAGTCACTACAGAACGACTGAATATTCCGACTATTTACCTCTCTGAAGATCGTGCAACCTTGGAAGAGATTGTTGTCAACGGCATTGCCAATAAGTACACAAAAAAGAGTAGCCCCTATGTCGGGAAGATGCCCCTGAAGAACCTCGAAAACTCCCAGTCCTACACTGGTATTACAAAGGAATTGCTACAAAGTCAAGTAACTACTAATTTCGACGATGCATTAACCAACGTATCAGGTGTGGATAAATTGTGGTCTTCTACGGGCCGCCCTGGCGATGGAGTGACTTATTACACCCTTCGCGGATTTGCCACGCAGGCGGCGATGGTCAATGGGGTTGTTAGTATTGCCAGCACGAGTCCGGATCCTTCCAATATAGAAACCATCGAAGTGATCAAAGGTCCATCCGGATCGCTGTACGGTGGCGCTGCTGTCGGCTTTGGTGGACTCATTAACAATGTAACAAAAAAACCACTTGACACCCTAGGTGGCCGTTTTAACTACATCTTAGGCAGCTACGATGAACACCGCGTCACGGCGGATGTATATGGCCCTTTAACTGCCGACAACAAATTATTAGGAAGATTAAATGCCGCCTACACCCACAACGGAACATTTCAGGATGCCGGCTTTAAGAAATCTTTATTTATCGCTCCATCCCTTTTATACCGCCCGAATGAGCGTTTGAACATCCAGTTTGATGCGGAAATCTATCAGAGCAAGGGTACCAATCCGTTAATGGTGTTCCTCAATCGTTCCAGACAACTAATCGCACGCACACCTGAGGAACTACAGTTTGATTTCAATAAATCGTATACGAATAATGACGTCACCTTTAAAAATCCGACGACCAACCTGCGTGGTAACGTGACATATCGTATCAATGATCAATGGACATCGAATAGCACTCTCGTTTACAACAACCGGAAGGCTGACGGGTATTTTCAGTATGTGATGTATATTGAAAATAGCGATACACTTATCAACCGCTACGCGGGTGATCAAGATTATACGGCGAAAACAGTAAATGCACAGCAAAATTTTGTAGGAGACTATAACATTGGTAAGATGCGCAATCGTACTCTAGTAGGGTTGGATTATCTTTTTCAACAGGCAGAGACGCACAATTCCCCATACGTGTTGGTCGATCAGATCAATACCTCGTATGATGACCCTGATTACTACAAATTTAATGCGGCTAGTATAGACGCTGCAATCGCGGCTTCAACCGGCGCCGAGACGAATAACCGAAGCCGAACACAGGTCTTGGGGGCCTATGTATCCAATGTATTGGATATAACACCTAGCCTACATTTAAGCTTAGCTTTGCGTGTAGATTATTTTGATAACAAGGGGACCCACAATTTCGATAAAGACACAACAACAGGTGCATTTAACCAAGTAGCTTTCTCTCCGCGAGCGGGCTTAGTCTATGAAGCCATCAAAGATCAGTTATCCTTCTTTGCCAATTATCAAAATGGTTTCAAGAATGTCTCCCCCGTTATTCAGCCGCTACCGGATATATCCGGAGACTTTAAACCGCAGCAAGCTAAACAAGGCGAAGCTGGCATCAAGCTAAACATGTTCAATAATCGCCTAGGATTAACAGCTAGCTATTACAATATTCGTGTAAGTAATATGACACGCGGTGAATCGATAGAACGAGATGGCGAAACCTATAACATTACCGTACAGGACGGAACCCGTTTGAGCAAGGGTATAGAGTTCGACCTCACAGCAGCTCCTTTGGATGGGCTAAACCTGATATTTACGTATAGTCACAATAATAGCAAGATTACCAAAGCCGCCGAAAGTGTTAATAACCGCCGGCCGACAGAGGCTGGTCCTAAAAACCTAATGAATGTTTGGGCGAACTACGTTATTCCAACTGGTGCTGTTAAAGGCTTAGGTTTCGGTGCAGGTGTAAACTATGCCAGTGAAAACCTCATCACCGATAGCGCACCCACTGGTCAATTTACATTACCGGCCTATACCTTGTTCAATGCCAGTATTTCCTACACCTACAAAAACTATGAGCTGGCAGTAAAAGGAAATAACCTTACAGACAAAACGTATTATGGTGGCTGGACAACTGTAAATCCAAGGATGCCTAGAAGTATCTTAGGTAGTTTGGCTTATCGCTTCTAACATTAAGGAGCTATCGACTTTCACATAAGGTAGGTAGCTCTGTTTCTTCTTCCTGCTTTCTTCTGGAAACAAGATTAGCTATAAACGTTGGGTTTGAACAAATTACCCGTCAACAAAACAAGGTGGAAACAAAAAAACCTTTTAGGGTTTGATTTTAACGTTTTTCCCATTTCTATAAACAATCAAATACTGTCCTTTTTTTCTTTTTTCTTCAACTAACCGTTCGTAAGATAATTTAAGACCCTCCATAATCTTATCTCTTATCTCAGAGGGGTTTCTTTTTACTGTCGCGTTTTGATTTGATGTTTCCGCTACTGTCGAGATTTTTTGCTTACTTTTCATCATAGTATTCTCTTATTCCACTAAACTTTTTCTGATTGACCACTTCTATTACGCCAGACTCATAATGTGCAAATAATTCAGAAACCCCATCCGAATTGTCAACTATTTGAGCTTCATCAACGATTGGCAAATAAATATCGAATAATTTTTTGATTCCGTTTAAATACCGCCTCTCAATTACATCGCTTTGGATGTTGTGCCCACCTTCGGATACTCGTTGTTCTACACGTGTCTTTGCTAATTCAATATTGTTTAACCAAAAATAGACCAAAATGACATAATATCCATTCGATCTAGCATCAAGAATTTTCCTTTTGTAACTTTTGGTCGCTAAAGTTGTTTCAAAAGCAAAACTTTCTCTATCCTTTAATAAACTATTAATTCGATGAATCATTATCCTTCCTGCCTCAATGGCAACTTTTTCGGGTTGAAAAGGAGATAAACCTTTCGCTATTTCATCTGCATTTACAAACTCCTTACATAATAATATTTCAGGCAAAAGGTATACGACGCTGTAGTTTTCCCTGCCCCCCTGCAGCCAGCAATTATATATAAATGTTTACCCGTCATACGTTCAAATTCACAAAAGATTTGCGATGTTATCTTAATTCTTTCTTTACGATAGATTAATTTTCCTCCGTTATGTCATTATTTTTTTTCTAGCGGCTAAAATTCACGAGAAACTCTGTTGAAGTATTCCCTAAATAATTGCAATACAATTTTAATTCTTAAATTGGACCTTTAAACCTATTAGTCTTATAGCTTTTTATACTATTGAGACTGAAATTGACTTTTTTCGCTATGTATTCGCAAATGGATGAGCAGAATTTTCGGATTGTATTTGACAAATACTATGATCGAATATATTCAGGCTTTTTAAAAAAAACGCAATCACATGAGCTTGCCCAGGACTTGACACAGCAAACGTTTATCAAGTTCTGGAGATACCGAGACAGCTACACCTCCGAGTTACCAGTTGAAGTACAACTTTTTCGTAAAGGAAAATTGATATTCATCGATTGGCTCCGTAAAGAAGCGAAAGATCGTCAGATGATCGATAGTCTCAAGCAGCAGGACAAAATTCCTATCAGCGAGCTTTCTAGCGACCTCAAAGATTCTTTAAACAGGGCCATCAACCAGCTTTCCCCCATCAGAAAAGAGGTATTCAGCCTAGCTTACATCGAAGGCTATAGCCATAAAGAAATCGCGCAGAAGCTTAATGTTTCCGTACGAACAGTGGAAACTCACGTTTACAAATCAATAAAACAACTACGCAAAGTGCTCGCCCTGGTCTACATCGTCCTTCATCTATAAAAATATTTTTGGGACGCGTACGTAGTTTCGGTGTATTGAACGTACATATAGATAACACGACCCAAATTGTAAACTGTGAGAGAGGAAATTTTAAAGAAGTTTTTATCCAATAAATGCTCCTACAAAGAGTGTGACTTCGTCGTGCGTTACCTAGAGGACCACGAAGATGAGCTGGATAAAATCCAACTCTTCGAAGATATTCCTGAAAATGAATTAACCTTTACCTCTTCAGAAGTAAAACAGCATATCCTTCATTCCATTCTTCATACGAAAGCACCGGTCGTTACACTTAAACGGCTCCTTATTGCAGCAACAATATTGATCGCAGCAACATTCCCTTTTTACAAAACAGGAATGCATGATATCGTAAGTGAGGATAACCTACGGATCAGTCTTACCAATACAAGCAGTTCCAGCCTTTGGCATCTATTGCCCGACAGTAGTCGCGTGAAATTAGAACCGCAGTCAAAACTAGTCTACTATTCGAACTTTAACTCCGATCGAGCTATAGAACAAGTCTCTGGCGAGGCGACCTTTTATGTGTATCCTGACAAAGAGCATCCCTTTCACGTTAACAATCGGGGTATAAAGACAACGGCACTAGGAACGATATTCAGCATTTCCGATTACAACAAAGACGAACTCCTTATCAAATTGCTTGAAGGAAAAATCGTTGTAAGCAAAGACATCAACCAAGACGACCAACAGGTGTTTCTTAACGACCAAGCAACCCTTATTATAAACACGAATAACTTCCATCACCAGTTGATGCTGCCTGCGAAAGTCAATTTCAAAAAGGCGTGGGAAGAAGAAAAGAAAAACAGCAGATCGAATTACTCGGTCAGCACCATCGCCTGGTCAAACAGAGTTGTCAATTTTAAAGGTGTGACCAACGCCGACTTATTTAGCATCATGGAACGCCTCTATTCCGTAACCATCGATGTGGAGAACACGAAAATCATTAACGGCAACTTCACTGGAAATCTTAAACAAAATGATAACATAGAAAACCTATTGACGATTTTTTGCCAAATAAATGAATGTCAATTCAGTAGGGACAACGATATTATAACAATCAAATAAGCAATACACGAATAACCAATAACCATTTATAATTAAATCTTAATTGCTATGAGAAGTAACCTAGTTTACCCATTGCTGATCTATGGACTATTGTCTTTTTTTCAACAATCATTTGCGCAAACCAATACCAGGGCGACGGGAAAGGTAATAAGCAGTGACGGAGTTGCCATACCAGGGGCGACCATCGATGTCTTAAACACGAAATCCAATCAAAAGCAGACCTTCGGCTCCGATGATCAAGGGATGTTCAACCTGACCAATCTCTCAACGGATGGTACGTACAACATATACGTGCATCACGTCGGTTACCAGCGAGATTCTATCATGAATTTTGTGGCAAAACCCGGGCAAACCAATACTATATTAGTCCGTCTAGCAATAGATGATAATCAACTCGACGAAGTCGTCGTCATTGGCTATGGTACGGTGCAAAAGAAAGATCTTACGGGAGCGATATCGACCGTTGACGGTAAAGATATTGCCGTCCGCAAAACAACCCAGCTTTCACAAGCACTGCAAGGTTCCGTTCCAGGTGTTATGGTAACTAGGAATAACGGTGCCCCAGGTTCCACCGCCACTGTGCGCGTACGCGGTATTACAACAATTACCGATGCCGGCATCAATCCGTTGATTATTCTCGATGGCGTCCCTATTAGCAGCATCGACCAGGTAAATCCGAACGATGTTGAGAACGTAACTGTTCTGAAAGATGCGGCATCAGCATCTATTTACGGTGCTCGGGCAGCCGCAGGGGTAATACTGATCACTTCCAAGCGGGGTAAAGAAGGACAACTATCATTGGAATATAATACCGATATTGGCTTTGAAACGCCGACGGAACTTCCCGAGTATGTGGGAGCACAACGCTATCTACAACTCGTAAATGAACTGCGCTGGAATGATAATAACAACAATGATAATGAGTATCCTATATATGCCAAAGATATTGTTGACAATTACCTCAGCCTAAATCAAGAAAATGCGAACCAATACCCGATCACGGATTGGCAGAGCCTGCTTCTTGAAAAACGTGCTCCCCGCCAAAGCCACCAACTTGCTGTAACTGGATCTGGAAAACATTTACAAACCCGTTTCTCCTTAGGCTACGATGATACGGAGGCTCTTTATGTCGGCAGAAACTATGAACGATTGACATCACGGATCAACAACAATGTCCACGTAAACGACTATCTTTCAGCCGTAATAGACCTTAATTTTAAGCGAACAACCGACAATCGTCCTTCAATAGATCCGATGTACAGATTGGGGATCACCGCTCCGATATATGCTGGACTATGGGACGATGGCCGTATTGCTTCTGGTAAAGACGGTGACAATGTATACGGCATGCTCCATGAAGGAGGAGAAACAAAGTATCAGTATAACCAGCTTGGCGGTAAGTTCGGTGTGGATCTTAAACCTGTCAGTGGCCTTACACTTAGTGGCGTCATCGCGCCGGTATTCAACTTCGACAAAACGAAAACATTCAAGACGAAGGTACCCTATACTGCTTGGGATAACCCAGATGAACGGATTGGTTACCTGAATGGATATAACGCAACCAAACTTACCGAACAGAGAGTCGAAAGTTACCAGTATACAACACAATTCCTCGCAAATTACTTGAAGAGCTTCGATAAGCACAACATCAACGTACTCGGAGGCTATGAGTTCTTTTATTACTTCAATGAAGATCTAAATGCCTCTCGAGATCAATACGAATTAAGTGGATATCCCTATCTGGATATTGGCCCGTTAGAGTTTAGAGATAATGGAGGTAGCGCCTACGAGAACGCCTACCGCTCCTACTTCGGACGCGCAATGTATAATTATGCCAATAAATACTTTCTCCAAGCGAACATCCGCTATGACGGATCCTCTCGTTTTGCCAAGGAGTACCGCTGGGGCGTCTTTCCTTCCATATCGGCCGGTTGGACAATATCTGAAGAAAATTTCGTAAAAGATATCCCGTGGTTAGATTTTCTGAAACTTCGTGCCTCATACGGAACACTCGGTAATGAACGGATCGGAAACTACCCTTACCAATCTTTAATACAGTTTTCCAATACAGCCCTATTCTATCAAGGGAACGAAGCTGTATCGGCCCAGTCCGCTGCACAATGGCAATATGCTATTCGCGATATCACCTGGGAGAAAACAGAATCCTATGATATCGGTCTGGATTTTGCCGGATTAAATAATCGCTTTAACGCAACATTCGACGTATATGAAAAGACAACCAGCGATATGCTACTGGCTTTACAGATTCCCACGTATATCGGCTTTGACAACCCCAATCAAAATACCGGAAAGATGAACACCAAAGGGTGGGAACTCGTATTAGGCTGGAAGGACAAAGTTGGAAAAGTCGATTACGGTGTATCATTTAACATTTCGAACTTCAAATCTGTCATGGGGGATCTTGGAGGTACCGAATTCTTGGGCGACCAAGTAAAAATGGAAGGAAGTGAATTTAACGAGTGGTACGGCTATCGCTCTGCAGGAATCTTCCAGACGGCTGAAGAAGTAGAAAATTCACCGGTGCTCAATGCCAATGTAAAGCCCGGAGATGTGAAATATCTAGACATCAGCGGCCCCGACGGAACACCAGATGGTATCATCTCTCCTGAATATGATCGCGTACACCTGGGCGGTTCCCTTCCCCAGTATCTGTACGGCGGACAGGTAAATGTAGGATATGCCGGACTATCTTTAAACGTTGTTATTCAAGGAGTTGGAAAACAAAACACGCGACAGACTCCCGACATGATTCAACCGTATCGTGAAAATTGGGGGAACTTTCTCTCAGTTCTTGATGGCAACGCCTGGAGTCATTATGGTACTGAAGAACAAAATCGTAATGCCAAATATCCCCGCTATTCCAATACCTCAGCGGGAAACAACTACGCCATGTCGGACTTTTGGATGATAAACGGCAAGTATTTTCGTTTGAAATCGGTGAACATACACTATGAGATCCCTCAGACTCTACTCACTAAAATAAAACTTAAAGGTCTGGGTTTTTCATTTACGGCGAACGACTTATTCACCGTCAATAAATTCCCAAAAGGATGGGATCCCGAGATGACCTCACTCACCTACCCTATTACAGCGACTTATTTATTCGGAATCAATGCTAAATTTTAATCAAGAACGTCATGAAAAGTAAATTTCTATATATATGTCTGAGCTTATCTTTGTTTTCTTGTCAGAAGCTAGATCTCAATCCCCTCTCTCAAGGCTCAAGTGAAACTTGGAATTCAAATGCCGAAGAACTCATCATGTCTTTGAACGATCTATACCGTGAAGATCTTTGGTTGAAAGACCTCGATGACTGGACCGACGATTGGATATACCGCGATGGGTTGACAGATATTACCAATGCGACCATCAATGGCCAAACGGGGTTTGTTAACACCAATTGGAAAAACACCTATAAAAACATATCGCGGGCAAACACTGTCCTAGAAAATATGGACCGTGTAATAGGCGTGCTACCCGAAGCGCAAATAGCGAGCTACACCGCTGAAGCGCGTTTTGTCCGCGCCTCCATGTATTCCTATCTATTGTCTCACTACCGCAACGTGGTTTACACAGACCGCACCCTTTCAATTGATGAAGCGGAAGCTATCGATCAATCTACTCCCGAGCAGGTCCTAATAAAAATATATGAGGACTACGACTTCGCAATAGCCAATCTAAAGGAGTCATACAGCTCCAATGAGCTTAAGCGTGCTACAAAAGGTGCCGCGCTGGCGATGAAAGCACGTATCGCGTTGTACATGGGTGATTATGAAACAGCGAAAACGGCTGCCAAAGCATGTATTGATCTCGGTCTCTATACTTTACACCCGCAGTACCGCGATCTATTTCTTTCAAAAACAAAACAATCTCCCGAATCGATATTCTTATTGCCCCGATCCATCACGCTGGGGGTGCCTCTTGGCGACAGACAGAACTATATACCGCGTAATAACGGAGGCTGGGCGGCAAAGGATCCTTCATGGGATCTGTTATATGCATTCTATTGTACAGATGGGCTTCCGGTGGACGAGTCACCGAGTTTCGATCCTAAGAATCCTTTTTTAAACAGGGATCCGCGTTGCGCAGCGACTATCGTTCCTTTTGACACACCGCATCTGGACCATATCTTCACTCCCCATCCGCTGGCACTAAAAACAACAAAGATATCGACAGGACAACAAGTAGCCAATAATGACAACCGAGCTGTCGCGCAGTATGCCTCATTTAATGGCTTGGTATGGAACAAGGGTGTTGATAACGACTGGTTGCAAAACTCTTGGCGAATCGAACCCGACAATGTTATTATTCGCTACGCCGATGTTTTATTAATATATGCTGAAGCGAAAATTGAACTGAATGAGATTGACGAATCCGTACTAGCCGCCATAAATCAGGTACGCGCTAGAGCATACAATGTGGACATTGGTTCTGCGGACTACCCCGCGGTAACCGAAACCGCGCAAGCATCTTTACGGAAAATACTTCGCGCCGAACGGCGCATGGAATTTGCGTTAGAAGGGCTTCGTTATATGGATATAATTCGCTGGAAGCTTGCCGAGAAAGTATTAAACAAACCCAACTACGGACTACTCGACCCTGCGGATCTCGTGGCCAAAGTCGTCAATACTGGCAAGTGGTTTCTCCCAGCCGCTCCTCCTGTAGACGAGGATGGCGTTGCCGACTTTTCCGGATTTTTCAGCCAAGGCTTAATCAAACAGATCTCCAGTAGAAAATTTGATGCAACAAAACAATATATATGGCCTATCCCTTCTACAGAGGTACTAACCAGTGGTCTAACGCAAAACCCAAACTATTAACATGCAAGTAGAAATGAAAATAAAAAATCTCTTTCTCGCTACCGCCCTTTTGACTGCGTTCAATGCCCATGGACAAAAAAACTACAGTGGTATTTACCCGCACCTAGCGATGTACAACAACGAAGGAGAGTGTGGTACGGGCGCTGTTGTACCATGGAACAATAAACTCTATGTTATTACATACGGACCACATCTTCCTTTAGGGTCTTCCGACAAACTCTATATCATCGACAGCGCTAGAAATTCCGTCACTTACTCCAAGAGCGTCGGAGGAACACCGGCCAACCGGATGATACATAAAGAATCAGGAAATATGTTTATCGGTCCTTACATTGTAAACGGTAAAGGAGATATAGACGTGATAGACCCAAAGGTCATGCCTGGCCGTCATACGGGAATGGCTCGTCATCTTACCGAACCAGAAGAGAAAGTATATTTCGCTACGATGGAAGAGGGGTTCTATGAATATGACCTTAACACTAAAAAAGTGACGGAGCTATATACCGATGTAAATTTAAAATCGCAGACATATCTTTCTAAACTTCCCAATCGCAAAGACAAACCCCAAAATTTCGCCGATTTATTCGGTGTGCATGGAAAAGGAGCCTACAGTGGTCAGGGTGTGCTGGTTTATTCAAACAATGGTGAATCTGGTGATCTAGCGCTAAAAAAATACGATATTCCGGCCGGCTCTCTGTCAGAGTGGGACGGGAAATCATGGAAACTTATACGTCGAAATCAATTCGTTGAAGTGACCGGTCCGGGTGGCATAAATGGAAATGCAAACAGCAACGATCCAATTTGGGCGACAGGCTGGGACCACAAGTCCGTGATTCTTGGCGTACGCCATCATAAAGACGGCTGGTCATTCTACAGACTGCCAAAAACTAGTCGCAGTTATGATGGCGCGCACGGATGGAACACCGAGTGGCCCCGGATACGCAGTATAGAAGACGGGACTTCCGACTTCTTGATGACGATGCATGGCATGTTTTGGAAATTCCCGATGGCATTCAGCGCCCAGAATAGTAAAGGAATACGGCCTCGATCTGCCTACCTGAAAGTAATTGGAGATTTCGCTCGTTGGAACAACATGTTGGTATTTGGCTGTGATGACTCGGCACAAAAAGAGTTTCTAAATAAACGCAAAATCAAAGGAAATCTGGAGGGAGCTGGTCAGTCCAACTCGAATCTTTGGTTCGTTTCGGACAACCTTCTTGATGAACTCGGACCGACAACGGCGGAAGGCGCAGTATGGATAAATGAGGACGTTTCCAAAGACCTCACCTCCGAGCCATTCCTACTTGCCGGATGGAACAAGCGTAATATTTGGCTCAAAAATCATGGAAGTTCTCCCGTGAAGTTCACTCTGGAAATAGATCAGCAGGGAACGGCAAACTGGACGCCCTATAAAACCATTGCTATCCCTGCTGGAGGGTCATTGCACGAAGCTATAGCCTCAAACATACAAGGTGAATGGATCCGTATAAAAGCAGACCAGCCAGGAACCTATAGCGCCCTATTTTCATACAGCGGGGACCGTCTGAGCCGAGACAATTCGCAGCTTTTCTCCCACATTGCGAATACCGATCAATCATCTTATCAGGGAGGATATCTATATGCCCTAGCAGACAACCAACGTAAAATGGGTATCCTCGCCGGAAATATTGACGACGGGAATTTTCAATCGGTGGGATATTATGAGCTTGATGCGAACATGACGCTAAAACCAGCCACAAATAAGAAGGCCCAAGAGACCATTGAAAAACACTTTAAAATTCCTGAAAAGATAGTCGAAATTACACCAAACTCTGTGTTAGTCGTTGATGATCTAGGACGCAGGTGGCGTTTTCCTAAAGGCGACAAGAAGCTTGACGCGATAACGGACAAGGGTTTAACAAGGCTCGCCCGTGAGGTGGTAACTGAACGTGATCTTATGAATCTTCACGGCACTTTTTATGAACTCCCGGCGGAGAACGCCGACGGATTCGCTAAAGTTCGTCCGATTGCCTCACATAATCTTGCTGTGCATGATTTTGCCTCTTTTCGTGGGCTTTTTATAATTTCTGGAATTTCCGTCAGCGGTAGCGGTGAGCATATTATTCGATCTAGTGACGGTAAAGCGGCAGTCTGGGCGGGTGCCATCGACGATCTATGGAAACTCGGAAAACCAAAAGGTTATGGTGGGCCGTGGGACAATACGCCGGTCAAAGCGAAGCAATATAGCGACCCCTATTTATTTGGTTTTTACGACCGCCGTAGTCTCAGCATCTCACACGATGCCAGCTCGACCGTTAACATTTCCATTCAGCTCGATCCCTCAGGAAACGGTGAATGGATTGATTACAAAAGCTTAGCAGTGGCCAAAGGGGAAAAACTTGAATTTAAGTTTCCGAACAACATCGAGGCTAGATGGGTTCGGTTTTCCAGCGATAAAGATTGCAAAGTAACAACACTACTACGCTATGATTAAATTTTCGTTATCGGCATTATTTCTTTTGATAAACTTATTTACACTTAAGGCGCAGTCTTGGTATTCTTTGACGAAAGAGGCTGATCCGGTAGTTATACATACGGTCAACGATACCTTAAGTTTTCCAATTTATCTGGTGCAAACTGAAAACGACAGCACATTATATTTCGGGACGCATCTAACGACGAATGTCTGTAACGACCAGGTATGTTTGCCAATAGAAGTGAATATTTTTTGGGACCTCCAGGGAAATTATCATCATATCAGCAAAGAGGAGAATGTCCGTTTCACGAAGTTTGACCATCAGTATTTTGATGACGCCGATTATCAGAAACTAAACGAAATACTTTTGGACAGCATGTCCCCTTTGCGGGACTACCAAGTCGAAGACCTTTTAGATAAAAACGCGCAAAAATACTCCTCCGAGGTAGACGCCGTAACCCGGCCCACTTCCCTCCTTTTTTCAAACGTCACTGTTCCTGGCGCGCTGTATACAGTATACACTTTATGGCATATTGTGAACGGACCAGTAAAACAAGAGCTTTATGCCTATTTGAACAATCAATATCGTGCAAGGAATTGGCAGCAATATTTCGCTGAATCCCAGAAACCTGGTTATCAGGAGTATTTCCTTAAACATCTCGATAAGAAAGAATATAAACAGTATACAAGACAGGTAATTGCGTTGCTCTACGCCGAAGATGATTTCATTCCGCATTATGCCATAGACGTGTTAGAAAGCAGCGGCGCGATGGGTAATCCCTTGCAATACAACGCTATCCTACAGCAGCTCGACAAATTGAAACCTCATGTAATAACAGAATTTATAAACTCACTCTCTGCTCCGGATGATCAATCAAAAATCATCCTAAAAAGTTTTCAACAGAACCCAAAAGCAAATGCGAAGCAGAAAGAATTAATTACAAAAATTTTAAATTATGAAGAACAATAGAAGAGACTTTTTAAAAGCAATCGGTATTGGGTCCGGGGCCCTGTTAGTCGATCCAGTAATTGCTAACAATTTAGCAGAAAACCCTATCAACAAAGAAACACTAAGTGCTTCAGAATCTGTATTTGCTATACGTAATATGGAAACGGACTATTTAGTTGCCGGTGGAGGCATGGCTGGATATTGTAATGCCATGGCGGCGGCACGGAACGGTCTGAAGGTCATTTTGATACAAAACCGTTCACGATTGGGGGGAAATGCGAGTTCGGAAATTAGGATGCATATTTGCGGGGCCTCAGCTTTGCGACAGGTGTGGCGTGAAACGGGTCTACTGGAAGAAGTTATGCTCACGGAAGCATACATCAACCCACAACGCTGTTGGGAGATGTTAGACTTCGTCATGTATGATAAGGTGGTTACCAATCCCAATATAACACTGCTGTTTGACACCATGCTTTACAACACCAAAAGTAGTGGTAGTAAAATACAAGAAGTACAAGCATACTGTTCGGCTACCGAAGAGATATACAATATCAAGGCCAAGTACTTCGCGGATTGTACTGGAGACGGCACGCTGGCAGCTCTTGCCGGAGCTGACTTCATGCGCGGACGCGAAGCTAAATCAGAATACAATGAGCCATTAGGATTAGAAACACCTGACGACATTACCATGGGCAATAGCCTCCTGTTTCAGGCGCAGCCTCATGATAAACCGATGCCTTTCAAAGCACCAGAGTGGGCAAGAAAATATGAATTTGCCGACTTTAAACACAGAAAGATACATTCATGGGAATATGGATACTGGTGGATAGAGCTTGGTGGTCTGGAAAACATCGTGCATGATGGCCAAAAAATTCGCCATGATTTAATGGCCGTAGTCTTCGGGGTTTGGGACTACATCAAGAATTCCGGCAACCATCCTGAATCCGCGAATTGGGCTTTGTCATGGTATGGTGCTATTCAAGGAAAACGGGAGAGCCGACGGATCACCGGTGATTACGTATTAACACAAAATGACATTCTAAAACAAGAAAACTTTGATGACCGTGTTGCATATGGGGGCTGGCCATTGGACGATCACCTTCCAGCAGGTATGGACGACACGTCGTTAAGCCCGTTTCGGTCTATCCCCCTAAAGGGTCCCTATTCTATCCCTTTACGTTCGCTATACAGTAAGTCACATGAGAACCTCGTGATGGCTGGTCGGAATATTTCGGTCACTCATGTTGCTTTGTCTACAACACGCGTGATGGCAACCTGCGCCACTCTTGGGCAAGCTATCGGAACAGCTGTAGCATTTTGCGTCAAAGAAGGACTCACCCCGCGAAAGCTTGTACAAAATAAAACCAAGCTACAAGAGTATCAGCAGCTTCTGCTACGACAAGATCAGGCTATTCTTAAAGTAAAGAATGACGATAAATCTGATCTAGCCCGTAAAGCAAAAATAAGCGCATCATCCGAGCTCGCAGGATACGAAGCGGTAAAAGTTATTGACGGATACAATCGCGATGTTGAAGATAACGATAGTCACCAGTGGCGCGCAAGTCTCGCATCAGGAGCGCAGCATATAGAGCTTAGTTGGAATGGAGCCCAATCGCTTAATTGTGTTGAATTTACTTTCGACACCGGATTGAATCGACATCTGCGGCTCTCCGGAGAGAACAGCACGATGAAAAACCAGAAAAGGGGACCTCAGCCAGAAACTCTTAAAGAATACACATTAGAACTATATAATGGCAATTCAATCGTGAAAAAAGTTGACGTAACGGACAATATTTTAAGAAAAGTGACACACAACTTCGACAGCGTAATGGCTGATAAAGTGAGGTTAGTTGCTAAAAAAGCCCACGAGGACGAAAACGCACGTGTTTTTGAAATTCGATGCTACGGCTAATATATAACTCATCAAAAATAGTTATCTTGATGGATCGTTTTATAATACTATAGAACGATCCATATTTTATAAACTGCTACCAAAAAACATTATGATCGATTTAAACGGAGTCAATGCCCTTACTTTGATATTTAGCTCTTTGCTAATATTTGCCATTGCATACCGATTTTATGGGATATTTATAGCGAATAAAGTGCTTCGACTGAATTCCAAAATCGCCACGCCCGCCGTAGAATTTGCTGACGGACAGGACTACGTAAAAACGGACAAAAAAGTACTCTTTGGGCATCATTTTGCGGCGATAGCAGCAGCAGGACCACTTGTAGGGCCTGTACTTGCCGCCCAATTTGGGTACCTCCCTGGAGCTCTTTGGATTTTAATCGGGTGTGTATTGGGTGGCGGCGTACACGATATGATTGTTTTATTTGCATCCGTAAGACATAAAGGTGTTAGTCTAGCGACGATCGCCTCTAAGGAGATTTCAAAGCCTATTGGAACCATAACAGGTATAGCTGTTTTATTCATTCTTATTTTAACGCTTGCCGGTTTATCCTTGGCCTGTATTTCAGCGATGCACGAAGCCCCCTGGTCACTTTTTACTATAATCCTAACCATGCCCATTGCTATAATTATGGGTTTAATTATCCGCTACCGAAAAAACGCTGTTACATTCGCAAGTATCCTAGGTGGCGTGTTATTAATCCTTGCGATCATTTCGGGTGACTATCTCATGAAGATTCCTTATCTGGCCAATATGTTTAGTTGGGATATTGGCACCATATCTATTTCAATTGCTGTATACGGCTTCTTGGCTTCCGTCCTCCCTATTTGGTTTCTACTTGTCCCTCGCGACTATCTTTCAACCTACTTAAAAATAGGCACAATACTAATGCTAACTATAGGGATCATCTTCGTAGCGCCTACCATTCAGATGCCCGCACTTACAAATTTCATCCACGGTGGAGGTCCAATAATTGGAGGCCCCGTGCTGCCGTTTATTTTTATTGTTATCGCTTGCGGTGCGATCTCTGGATTTCATGCTATTATAGCTACTGGTACCACCCCTAAGATGTTAGGCGATGAGCGCGAAATACTTTTTGTCGGTTATGGCGCAATGTTGGTAGAAGGGTTTGTAGCGCTAATGGCACTTATTGCTGCCTGCACCTTGATGCCGGGAGATTACTTTGCCATCAATACACCGGCTGATGTATATAAAGATTTTCTTGCTGCATATCCGCATCTCCATGCCGTGGATCTCCAACATTTTAGTGATCAAATAGGTGT
The DNA here is from genome assembly GCF_013179575.1 of Sphingobacterium shayense. Classification (GTDB taxonomy): domain Bacteria; phylum Bacteroidota; class Bacteroidia; order Sphingobacteriales; family Sphingobacteriaceae; genus Sphingobacterium; species Sphingobacterium shayense. Next base: position 24,798 of record NZ_JABMCQ010000018.1, read on the forward strand.
CGACTTACACGGACGGACCGGAGGCGCTGTTTCGTTAGCTGTGGGTATGGCTCATATATTCAACAATGTCCCTTTTATGGATAACGTGATGGCATATTGGTACAATTTCGCTATTATGTTTGAGGCTGTATTTATCCTCACCGCAATCGACGCTGGAACACGTGTTGGACGTTTTTTTTTACAAGAAATGTTAGGATCGGCTATACCTGCTTTTAAAGACAAAAACTGGTGGCCAGGGATCATCCTGTGTAGTGCGATTTTCACGTTTTCTTGGGGCTATCTAGTATACACAGGGAATGTGAGCAGCATCTGGCCTTTATTTGGAATATCAAATCAGCTACTTGCAGCCTGCGGGCTTATTGTCTGTACAACCATGCTCATACGTATGAATAGAAAAGGCTATGCCCTTTGCTCGGCGATACCCGGCGTATTTATGGCATTCATAACATTCTGGGCAGGCTACCTTCAGATAACGGACCTGTATATTCCAAATGAGCAATATCTCTTAGCAACTTTAGCAGGTATTGCCATGCTGTTGATGGCTATCGTATTCGTTGGTACATTTATTCGCTGGTTTCATTTATTCAAAAAAACCGACCTCAAAGTAGATATTTATGGTGAGGAAGTTAAAGAACTCGTGGAACGATGAAAGACGATTGATTGGGGTCGCGAGCGGCTCTCTAAAGCAATTATTGCCAATTCGGCCCGTCCAGCCAATTTGACGGGAAACCGATTGCTGCAGGATCAATGAAATTTAACTCATTAAATAAGATTCACAGTAAACAATAATATTTATGAATTGTTGAAAGATTACTAACATCTATTTAATTAAATATTTATTAGAATCAAGATATTATATTCCATGAAAAACGCCACAATAACTCCTTTTGAAATTGAAATTGATAGAGAACATATAAACGATATACAAACTAAGGTTAAAAAATATAACTGGCAAGATTTCCCGAAAAGAAATGGTTGGCAAGATGGTGTCGGCTATGATGATTTATTAAAACTAGTGAATTTTTGGAATACGCATTATAACTGGCATGACGTTCAGGAAAAATTAAATTTATTGCCTAACTATAAATTCAAAAGTGAAAATTATACGATTCATTTTTTGCACTTTAAAACTAACAATTCAAAGCCACCAATACTTTTACTTCATGGTTGGCCAGGTTCTTATCTTGAATTTGAGAATCTAATGAATAAATTAGCAGCAGATGGACACGACGTCATAGTTCCATCTCTGCCGGGTTTTGCATTTTCAAGTCCATTAGATGAAATAATTGGACCAAAAAGAATTAGCAGCTTGTTTAATAGTTTAATGAATGAATTATTTGGGGAAACAAAATATATAATACAAGGAGGAGATTGGGGTTCTCATATTGCATCTTGGATGGCATATTTATATCCTGACAATATCCTTGGTATACATCTTAACATGGTGGGAATTATTTCTGAGGACAACGAGCCAAAAAACATAAATGATAAATTATTTATGGAAAACAGGAATAGAAGATTATATGATGAACAAGGGTATAATCATCAACAAGAAACTAGACCACAGACTTTGGGCGTAGCATTATACGACAGTCCTGTTGGAACAGCTGCATGGATTTTAGAAAAATTTGGAAAATGGGCCGACTTATCCTTGACTAAGGAAGGAAGCCCAGATATATGGTCAAAATTTGATGAAACTCAAATTTTAACTAATATAATGCTATATCTAGTAACAAATACTACTGTAACTTCAATTTGGATATACCGCGGGATGTATTTAGAAGAATCTAATAAATTACCTTTAAAAGCATACGTAAAAGTACCCACTGCGATTGCAGCATTTCCTGACCCTGTATTCGCTCCAACTCCTAGATCAATTGTTGAATACAATTATAATGTTATCCATTGGAGTACAATGGATAAAGGTGGCCATTTTGCTGCACTCGAAGAACCCGAAGTATTATATTTAGATTTTAAAAAATTTATTAACAACATAGTTTGAGTATGTTAGTATACTACTGACAAACTTCCTCCATCTACAATATAATTTGCAGTTATCAGATAAGGAGCCTCGTCAGGAACTAAATAATTTACTAATAATGCAATTTGCTGTTTCAATCGCTAAGCTTCCAAACTATCAAACCTTAGAAAGATAAGCTTCTTGTTTTCGGCTACTCTTATTTTTTGATTGTTCCTGCGGTCTTTCGTTAAATTCTTTCAAACGTTTCAGGACAACTAGGCTGACAACTCCTAAGAACAAAAACAAAAAATCAACGACGAACAAATCCCATTTCCCACTCGAGGCACTCACCCACAACCAATTACCTGTGACAATGCCATTTGCGACCGGGACAAAAAGCGAAAAGATTCCGCCCAACAACAATGTTTCTCGGTTCGTACGATTGAGATTTCGCCGAATTATATAATAAAGCGAGAGAATCCACCAAAGATGAAAGAATACGCGATAGATGAATTGCTGATTAACATCTGGATATACTTTTATCGCAATAAAAGTGACAGCCGTGACAGGAAGCATCGTCAGGCATATTGCTAAAAATACATTTGCTGTCCAGAAATTGAACTTCCGTTTTCTGGGAATTACATTATTTTTATCCCGCGCAACAAGCCAAATAAGAATTCCCGATATGATGACTAAGCAGCCCATTACACCCAGCGCAAAGTAAATGATTTTCACCGGGTAGCCACCAAAATCACCAAAATGTAAACGGTAAATTAAGCTCCTTACGCCATCTATATACGATACGTCCGAGAACGGTGATTTCTCTTCAAGAATTTTTCCGTCCTTGACCTGCATCGCGAAAACCCCTGACCCTGCAAAACTCTTATCGTACTTCGGATCGGTTACCGCAACCACATACATATTTTCATCTCCATAATTTTGGATACTCACCCTTTTTAGTGTACTCTCTGGCCACTTTTGTTGTACATTGTCCAAAAATGCTCCTAGATCGAAGTCTTTTTCTAACGGTTTGTAGCTATAAGAGAGCGGGTAAGTATTTGCATTATCGAGGTCCTGGTAAACTTTATCCATGTCTCCCTCGTAAAGGAACTTGCCGAAGGGCACCAGCAGCGCTGAGTTGATAATCAAGATTACGCCGGTTACTGCAAAGATAAATTGATAAGGGAAACCAATAACACCGAGCGCCGTGTGCATATCGGTCCACACCGTTTTCCATTTACTAAATGGCCTAAACACAAAGAAGTTCGATACAATTTTATCCCAGTGTAATAATAGACCGGTAATTAGCGCGAAAAGGAAAATAAACGATGTTATACCTGCTACAAGGTATCCGAAAGGGGCAAATCCTACACGAATAGGCACCTCATTAAGCTGCGCAAGGAAATGGAGACGGTACAAAAACTCTCCCATATCGTAATCCGAAGAATAGTCGCCCGATTGCATACGTAGAAAATCGTGACTGAAATATTTCGTATCTCCAACACCCCTCCGTCCCCGGCCTCGTCTGCTACCTCCTTCTACGTCTTTCAGCGCCGCTAAGTTTTCTTTATTGGTGACCGAGTCGTGGGAAGCGCTAAAGTTGACGTAGCCTTTCAGGCCACCTTGCTGAAGATAAAATATAATATCTCGGCCATGCAGATTGTACCCAGTTTGACTTATCGAATCTAATAGGTGCGTATAATTTGCTGTCTGTAACGGCTGTTGATGATAGCTCGTATTACTCTGCCAAGCGGTAATCTCCTTTTTAAAAAACGAGAACGAACCCGCAAAAAAAATCACATAGAGTATAGCGCAGATAATGATACCGCTAATCGTATGCGTATTAAAGTATATATTGTAATTCCTGATATTCATCTTTAAGTATCTTAACGAATTAGCATTGGAAGGTAAAATACAAACGCCACGAACAAATACACCCCCCATATTTTCCAACCGTTTTTTGAAAGGAAGGCTATTAGAAGTAGTATTGCCCAAAGGATATAACCTGTGAACCCTGCCGTCACAATAACATTTTTGTTTTCAAAGAAAAGGGTCATCAGTATATGAAAAGTGAACATCACTAGATAACCGCCGATAAAACCTGCAGTAATTTTTAAAAACCGCTGAAACGGACTACTCAAATACTTTTTATTCGCTGGCATATTAGACGGGTGTTACGTAGGAGTACAACAATTCGAGAAACCCACTTATCAAGAAAACTATAACAATGTGCTTCCCTTTAAGAAAATGATACGGATCGAGCAATACCACTAAACAAAGCGTACCCATCATGTAGACAATCCATCCAAAAATACCGGCTCCAATACCATGAAGCAGACAACAGGCAACAAGACCGACTATAAGAATTGCGAAAGCCGCGCGACGTAGCACATTTGGCTTTGCAGCTAACCGCTCAAGCCAAGCTGGCCGATTCTTGAATTTCACCTTCGTACTGGAGTGATAAAAAAAATAAGAAGCAAATAGAATACTGCCTAACAACAATGTATACATAGCTTAAAGTGTAATAGATAAGCCGTATAGAGAATCCGAAATCTATGGAACATCTGCCGGCTTACCTTAATATTTAACAATACGTTATTAATCTAAATGCTCAATAGCCGTAAGCGTACCACCTTCAACTTTTAACCCTTGTGTGGCCGTTGCGGAGTTCGCATCAATTTTATACACATAGCCAATACCGGAAGTTAGGTTCACACCAATGTAGCCAGTATTCCCATCAGCTGGCGTATAATTATTTGAAGTAATTTCTTTTATACTGCCTATTTCTGGCATCCCACTAACTTTCGTATAACTTTGGGTCGTCACATCTAGGATCCCGACGATATTCCCTACGCTCCAAAGGTTTTTATCTGCTTTGGTATTGGAGAAAACGATAAACTTGTTGTTCCCAAGGTACGTCCAGTCAGTAACATTCAATCCGCCGGAAATCTCTTCAAAATTAATAAGGAACGACTGATCAAATTCTGATGTTCCTGCTTTAATGCGAGTCACTGAAGAAGGCTTCGTTCCGTTAAATTCTCCGCTCCCGTCTGACGTTGCAATTGCTGAAGAAAAAGCGTACACATCACCGTTTTCTGTGACGCTAAGACCGTCGGTAAAATAACGTCCAATAAAACTAGTCCGGTCGTCCTCGATCACTTTATCAAGGGTCATTTCTGGGTAATTAAATACCGCGACCCAAGCTTGATCCGGGTAATCGGTTCCAAACGTAGCCTGGCAACAACCTTTCACCGAGAAGAATGGGGCATATACTTTATCACCCACCTGAGTCAGCCAGCTAAAAAATGCTAGCTCTCCATTATCCGCAAGCTCAGCGGTATTAATGCTCCCTTGAGCACCAATAGTTAGTGAATTGGTGTTAAACTGATACCAAGTTGCTGTGGGGTTAGTGATACCTCTAGATATTTTCGTCATTAAGATATCGTCATTCACAGGCGTAAATGCTTGTACTGTCTCAGTTACGGTGTTTGCAAGCTTGTTTAACGACCCATTTTGAATATCATACACGGTAATTGCGCCTGGATTACCCTGCCCGTATAGCATGCTAAAGAACTTGTTATTATGGGTGACATAGTAACGGAAGGAACCATCTTGTTCGACCCCATTCCCTTGTGTAGAGATAGAGCCTTCATCAAGGCTATTAGTAGTAAGTAGATAATCGGCAACAGCCGTTTCAGCAACAGGCGTCACTGTTAGAATAAAGTTACCTTTATTTGCCGGGTTTCCCGAGTCCCCGTCGGAGTTCTTATCGCAAGCAGATAATGAAGCAACAACTGCCGCAGAGAGTAATAATTTTTTAAAATTCATGATATTCGTTTTGTTTATTTTTTGTTGATATAATAACGTAAGTTGAGATAAAAAGCTCTGCCGGGTCGTTGTAAACTAAAGTTATCGTAGAGACGATCGTTAGTAACATTACGTGCTTCTAAACCGATGTTATAGCGTCCGTCCGCTAATGCAAATAATATATTTACATCATGACTCAGTTGACTAGGTATACCATTTTTGATATTTCCTCTGCTCGGCCAGTACAGGTAAAAGTCATGTATATATTGCATATTGTAACCTACGCTTAACGCATTATTTTTACCCGCCAAATCATCGAATCGGACTTGTACATCTGCATTCCCGAATAAATACGGGATATTAGGCATTTGGTCTTTGTATACGGGGCTAATCCCAGTATATCCGACTTCAATTTGCTGCATATTTTGGAGATATTGATATGTCCAACTAGTCCCCGCATTTAACCATGTTCCGTAATGATAACGCAGATCAAGGTCCCCACCGACAGTTCTGACACCATCGCGATTATCCGCGATGTATTTGCTTTGGTTTTGGTTGAGACGTTGATAGATGAAATCTTTAGCGTAACGGTATAATACACCCGCAGTGATGTCAAGGTCTTGCATCTCATCAATAGGGATATTGTAACTCATTCCAAGGTTAAAGTTGTTACTACGTTCCGGCTTCAAACTAGGATTGGAATCTTGATTTTCTACATCGCCAAATATCTCGTATGGGGTTGCCATACGGTTCGTTAGCTCGTATGACCCTTTAACTTGTAATCTAGGTGAAAGGAAATATGTCCCCGCAGTTCCCCATCCTAAACGATTGGAGATGCTACTCGCATCGTCTCCATTCTGATTATTTTGACTCAAGAACTTTCCGAACACAGAAATACTCCATAGGTCAGATACTTGATATTGATATCCTAACCCCAATACATTTTTCCGGGATATTTTCGCTCGCTCGTAGTCATTATTTAAGGGATTTAACGGATCCTCTCCTTTACGATTGAAGGTATTGAATACATTATTCACCGTGATCGTTTGATTTTCGCCAATAGAATAATTAAAATTAGCAGTTACCAACCCTTCATTGTTACGATATTTATACATGGTCTTAGCGCCGCGCTCGCCCGAGGTCGCAGGAAGCTCCGCTCCAGTGTCCCCAAACCAGTCATAGCGCCGATTAACGGTATCTATATTTTGTTCCGTCCCTAGGTTAAAATTGGCGTTAAGTGTTACATCAAGACCTTCAACCAAGTTTTCTTTGCTATATTTCAAAGTTGGCATCACAAGATTACCGCGGCGATGCCACCCTCCGAATACGGACTCCATACGTGCTCCTGTTTGGATTTCCTTGTAATTTTGTCCTAATGTTATTCCGAATAATAGCCGATCCGCATACGGCTTATCAACTACGCCGAGGCTGGCAATAATGGTTTCGTTATGGTATGTGTCATGAAATCTAGGAACTTCAATAGATTTACTGTAGTTCTCTAAACGATTATTATGAGGCTCTAAATACACCCTATAGTTATTATCCGAATAATTCTGATAAGCGTTTAATTGAAAGGTGAATCCTTTTTTGGTGGTTGCCGCAGCATTCACCACTGTGCGATGGGTATTAAATGATCCGTAGGAATACGATACATCCACGTAATTCCGGCTTCTACTCCCAGTCACAATATTGATTGCTCCGCCCAGAGCATCTGAGCCCAGCCATATGGGTACGACACCTTTATAAACCTCTATCCGCTCGGCAAGATTAACAGGGATATTATTGATCTGGAATGAGCTCCCCATATTATCCATGGGGATGCCATCGATAAAAAACCGAACATGATTTCCTGAGAATCCGTTCAACGAAAGGTTCATGTTGGAACCCAGACCCCCTGTTTCACGAACACGAACACCAGAAACTCGGTCCAATGCATCGGAAAGATTAAGCGTCGTATTATGAAGTTTGGTCGCGTCAATCGCACTTACAGTGAAAGCTTGTCTATTAATTTCTTGAACTTTGGTAAGACCCGTAACCTGAACTTCCTCGATATCTCGCTGCTGTTGCACTAAACCGATGTCAAACTTATTAACACCTTGATTTAAAGCGACCTCTTGACTAAAGACATTATAGCCAACCATTTTGACAGATACCTTGACTTTGGATTTATCAATTTTTTCTGTGTGATAAACTCCATCTGTGCCAGCAAACACCGGCTGGCCATCCACCTGAACCACGGCGGACGCAATCGGTTCATTGTTGTTTCCAAGGACTGTGCCTTCTAGTATATATTGCTGGGCATATCCCAATTGGCATACCACGAAAAACAGGGCTACCAACAGGACACATTTTGAATTGTTAAACATGGTATTGATTAGATATTTCTTTTAGTCTACGTACAGGGCTGTTGTTGTTGCTCTCCAAACATTCTTGATGGTCTTTCCAAACCAATCGCCGGCCTGCTCATCTGTTTTGGATACCTCGACTAGATACTTCCCTTTTACGGGAGCTTGGAAAGTAATTTTACCTTGAGCATCAGTTGTTAAAGATTTTGTCCAGCCCTCTGGTGCTGCAACCTCGACCGCAACCTCTGCGAGCGGTTTGCCGTTTTGGGAAATTATCGCTTGTACCTGATCACCTACGTTGTAATTTCCGGTAGCGTTTGTCTCGATCATAATAGGTATTTCTAATGCAGATTTGCTTGGAGCACCTACAATCACCTGCGCTAAAGTAGAAAATTCAAAAGCGGTCGTTTCATAAGGATCTTTTGTTGGATGAACAATAACTAACGAATAAGTACCGTCGCCCGCAGGTGTAAATTCACTTGAAAAGTGATCTTCATGGGCCGTTTTGGTTAATTCAACCGGTTTAGCATTGGGAGCTACTAGAAGTAATTTGAACTCCTTTACATCGGAATACCATTTGTCGACGGGATCAATAGCAGCATGCGCATATTCTCCGTAGTAAACACGTACTTGTTGAGCCTCTCCGCTCTTACCAGAAGACGCCGTTTCTATCCATAAGGCATGGGAGTAACCGAATTTTACGCACATAAGCGCAATCAAAAGCAAAATAGATTTGATAGTTTTCATTAAAAATAGATTAAGTAATTTTTTGTACTGGAAGAATTTGCTTGAAACGACCTAGGATTTAGCAAATACCCGTCGCTATGAACGCGTCTGTCGCTAGGATTGTTAAAATAGATAAGGTTGATTCGCATCATTCTTCTTCAAATTCTTTTTTTCATAACTCAAAATATTTGAGCTACGAGTGGAAGGACCCGAAGAAGTTAAATTGGACAAATGGAGATTGCCCAATTTTTCCTAACTTGCGTGTCCTTCCGTACTTGCAGTGCCGGAGGCTCTGAGAGAATTTCTCCCAGATGATCTGAAAGCAGTTACAGCTGATTTCAGATTTGCGTCGTGCGAAGTTTCCCGCTTCTGCACGGCGCTCTTTTTGGGTTTTAAGGCCCGTTGAACTATTTGTTTTATTTAGACTAAATATAAACTACTCCGCAAATGTAAGGATTATCTGATAGGGTCAAAATTTTTTTTGAACTTTTTTCTATAGTCATCCGATAGGAAATCAGAAAATTCCACTATTCTTCCAGATGCCTAATTATTGTAGGGGTACGAAACTTAAAGTAAAGGTCAATTTCCAAGCCGGTATGGGAGAAAGCAGAATAGGCTAAAATTGGACACCCAGAACTATTGGGAAATAAAACTAGACAAGGATGAAACATGAGCAGAATCTCTAAACGAGCGGATACGAAAACATCTAGCTTCTCGGTCTGTTGCTCGCTCCCCACCTTTAGGTGTCAAGCATGTAATTAAAATTATTGTCCATCTCCCACAAAGGTCCAAATGTTTCGTGCTTCGTTTTCGAACGTATCATCTTCGAATCGGTAAATATCAGGTCCTTTAGTCCGCTCTGCTTGACCTCGGTTATATTGGAAAAGTTCGTAGTCTACTGACAAGCTATCCCCATAATCGCGAATAGTTAAGAAGGCAAACTCACTGAAACTTGAAGCTCCGCTTGGTCTTAAATAACAGTTCTGGTCGAGCACCGTCTCCGCAACTTTGTCCCCGGGGAAGTAGTCTCGAATTAAAGCCTTATGTTGCTCGGAACCTTGTTTACCTAGCTTTAGTGCGGAAGTAAGTCCACAGTTTTCTCCATCGCAATCCGATCCGCCCATAGCAGAATAAAATGCGGCCAAGGCCCTTATATGCTCCGGTAAATTGGCGGCAAGCGTGTCGTCGATGGTTCCAGGAATCTGTGCTGCAGGGATGATTAATGGATAACTGACCATTTGAATAATAGTATCTGAATCTTCGGCACTGTCTTGGATTAGGGCGGTTTGACTCGTGTCACTGTTATCTTCAGCTCCATTTCTCGTGGAATTATTACAGGAGCAAATCCCCAAAAAGACTCCTAATACAATAACAATCTCCAATATCTTATACGCCGTTGTTTTCATAACGAATCAACACATTAACAATTAAATAGTTTGTGTAACGCAACAATAAATGAATTTAATTGTTACGTAGTCGTTGCGACATAGGTTCCGAGGAACATATAATCCGCTTAACTTCTTTGACAACGAAATTTACATAAAATCTACAAATCCACTAGATATTTTTAAACAATACTCTACTAATCTACTAGAATAACTGTACATTTGTGCTTTAGAAAAAAATATACTTGCAAAATGACGCACAATATCAAACTAAACTGTCGAATGTATTTAGGGGGTAAATCTAGGAAATAACTACCCCCGATAACCTTTAACGTTTCTAAAAACGCTATTTAACTACATCTTAACCATATTTTTTTACGCATGAACACAGCACACTATTTCGCTCTAGTGGCAACCGCTTTTACCCTCAGTACCGGACAAATCTATGCCCAAACACCTGTTAAGGGAAAAGTATTAGACCAAAACGGCGAACCAATTATCGGGGCAAGTATCATCGATAACAATACCAATTTACAAACCCAAACAGCGGCAGACGGCAGTTTTACGCTTTCCATAAAAGCAGAAAACCCGTCTATTACCATTCGCTATATCGGATTTGAAGACACCATTATAACGGACATATCGGATGGGAATATCACCGTACGCCTCACCCCTTCTTTCTCGGAGCTTACAGAAGTCGTCGTAACCGCGCTTGGTATATCCCGGGAGAAAAAGGCATTAGGCTACGCCGTTCAAGAAGTGAAAGGATCCGAACTCAATACCCGTCCAACAAACGCGTTGAGCGCGTTGTCGGGAAAAGTATCGGGGATGCAAGTCGTTAGCTCGGGCGGTAATATGGGCGGATCAACACGTGTGACGCTACGCGGAATAAACTCCATTGCGAGTAACAACCAACCTCTTTACGTAGTAGACGGAACACCGATCGATAATACCGACCTGAACTCAGAAACCACCATAATGGGTAGCTCTGGTAAAGATGTCGGGAATGTCATTCAAGACATCAATCCAGACGACATTGAAAACATATCTGTCCTCAAAGGTCCTTCCGCCGCCGCACTTTACGGTTCCCGCGCGGCAAACGGGGTAATACTCATCACTACTAAACGCGCTGCAAAGGGTGAAAATGTACAAATCACCTTGAATACAGGGCTCGATTTTGAGAACATAACACGCCTTCCAAAACAGCAGAAACTATACGGACAGGGGTACTCAACAGAGTTCCAAACCGCTACCATTGACGGAAACGATTATAAAGTCGTTGACTATGCTTCCGATGAAAGCTGGGGCCCTCGACTCGACGGAACCCCTGTATTACAATGGTATAACCTGAATCCTGAAGACGCTGCCAACTATCTTAAACCCAGCCCGTGGGTCGCTCCCGAAAACGATGTGAGGTATTTTTTCCGCACTGGTCTTGCAAACACAAACAACCTTGCAATTACGGGTAGCTCTGGGAACACAACATACCGATTGTCCTATACAAACAAAAATGTGCGAGGAACAACGCCGAATTCCACACTCGGCCGTAACAGTTTAAATTTCGCCGGTAGCACGCAGCTGGGAAAAATAAAGATTAACTCGAATATCAATTATGTGCGTAACTCCTCCGTCGGGAAACCATGGACAGGTGCTACTAATCGCGGTATAATGCTTTCCGCATTCCAGTGGGGGGCAAACCAGGTTGATTACAAAATTCTGGAAAATTATAAACGCGCGGACGGCACCCCTTTGGCTTGGAACCGTACAGGTTGGGAGAACACTCCAGCCTCCGAAGCGACACGCTTCATAGACAACCCATACTGGGCGGCATATGAAAGTTATCTAGAAGATCAGCGTGACCGTTTTTACGGGAACATAGGCGTAGAGTATCAGGCGACAGATTGGCTTACCTTAAACGCCAAAGTCCACGGAGACATCTACAACTACAGTTCTAGAGATCGCATTGCCGTATACTCTAGAAGTACCTCACAATACGAAGAGCAGGGTAACCAGCTTAACGAATACAATTATGAATTCTTGGCTAATGCAAAGAAGAATTGGGGCGACTTTTCTTTAAACGCCCTGTTTGGTGCGAATATTCGCGATCAGAAGCGTGAGGTCGATTACGCAATCACTCAAGGAGGGCTTATCATTCCTAATTATTATAATCTGAAGAATGCAGCGTCGGTAAAAATCGAGAATAACCGCTATCATAAACGTGTAGCCTCTGTATATGCGAGTGCTTCCCTAGGCTATAAAGACTATCTCTATTTGGACGGTACATTACGTAACGACTGGTCGTCAACCCTCCCGACGGACAATTACTCTTATTTATATCCATCGGTGACCGGTAGTTTTGTCTTCTCAGAGCTCGAACCATTAAAAGACCTTAGCTGGCTGTCTTTTGCTAAAGTCCGTTTGGGATGGGCTCAGGTTGGTAATGACACAGATCCATATCAGTTAGCAAAAGTTTATGAAGCTCAGCAAGCATTCTCCGGTGTTCCATCTTACACTCGCCCAGATGAACTTGCCAACGCTTTCCTCGAACCTGAAATAACAACATCTTGGGAGACAGGATTAAACGTACAGCTTTTCAATAGCCGGTTAGGATTTGACTTCACCTACTACAATAATAACTCCCGCAACCAAATACTTTCCGTACCGGTTTCTTCCGCTTTCGGGTACGAATCCAAAATCTTAAACGCCGGGCTAATAAACAACAAGGGTATTGAAATCACGCTGAATGCTTCGCCAATACGTAAAGAGAATTTCCAGTGGAACTCTTCTATCAATTGGGCACGTAATATTAACAAAGTTGTCGAGCTTCATGAACAAGCAAACACCTTCACACTTAGTGACGGTCTAGTGAATCTTGTCGCACGTGAAGGAGAAGAGTATGGTCAGTTCCTAGGCCATGATTTTGTATATTCTGAAGACGGAAGACGTGTAATAGGCCAAGATGGCACCTACATGAAGACTTCTCAATTCGTCCCTCTAGGGTCTATTCTCCCAAAATTCATTTTCGGATTTCAGAACACATTTAACTACAAGAATTTCTCTTTTGGGTTCCTGATCGATGGACGAGTAGGTGGAAACTTCTTTTCGCAGACCTACAAAGTCGGCATGTATTCAGGTATCTTAGATAAAACGGCGGACAACAACATCCGTGAAACAGGTGTTGTTCTTGACGGTGTCAAAGGCGACGTTACTTTCAACGCTGACGGAAGCTATACCGTAGCTAATCCGACAGAAAATGATACTCGTATTACCGCGCAGCAATGGGCTCGCAACGAATACAGTGGACCGACCACGTTCTCAATTTTTGATGCCACCTACGTAAAACTTCGGGAACTATCATTTGGTTACAATTTCGATCTAAAAAACACCAAGACCATCAAAAACGTCGGCGTATCGTTATACGGGCGTAACCTTTGGAATATATACACCAAAAGCAAGTACATCGACCCTGAAGTAACCTCCAGCAGTGGCAATGTACAAGGAATCGAAGGCGGTAACATTCCAACACCTGTTACTTATGGTTTCAATGTCAACGTTAAATTTTAATAATGATGAAAGTATTTAAGACAATATATACCCCCCTACTTTTAGCAGCACTATTTCTGGCCTTTGCCGGATGTTCGAAAGATAGATTTGAAGAAATAAACACCGATCCAAATCGCCCCGAAACAGTGTCCACACCGTACATATTAGTGACTGCGCAGAAGCAGATCATGGATGCCTTGCGGAGCGAGTCGATCAATTTGCGTGGAGCGCAACTATATGCGCAGTATTTCAGTCAGCATATTTATACTGATCAATCGCGTTACCTGGTAACACCAGAGTACGCCGACCAGTATTGGACAGATACATACAAGGCATTAAACAACCTCAATGAGATTATCCTTCTGAATACGGATGAGGAAACCAAAGCTATCGTAACAGCTGGAGCGGCGGGAAGTAACGCCAACCAGATTGCCATTGCGCGAATTCTAAAATCATATGCGTTTCATAGTCTTAGCGATGTCTTTGGAGATATTCCCTATCAGTCTTACGGTAACGATGATCCAGAGTTCCAAGCTCTTTCTCAAAAAGAAGAGATTCTCTCTCCCGCTTATGCAACCCAGGAGAAAATATACAAAGATATCTTGAACGAGCTTAAACAAGCGGCCGACACACTAATAAAATATCAAAGTGAAAAAACATTTG
>NZ_JABMCQ010000180.1 GCF_013179575.1 Sphingobacterium shayense
ACAATTTCAGACGCTTTTTCAGTATTGATATAAGTTGGTAGGAGGCTCCAGTTTAGGTTTCCATCGTATATTTTGTAAACTGCTAAACACACTGCGGCACCTAAAAGCTCAAAAACAATTGATACAGTAGTCGAAGTGGGAAGTCCAAAAAAATTGAAAATATCAAGCAAAATTACATCAGTAACCATGACCGCTATGAAAATGATCATCACCTCTTGAAAAGAGAATTTCTCGGGTACAAAAATACCGCTTCGCGCGATTTCCATCATTCCGCTAGAAAAGACTGCACCGCAGAGTATTCCTAAACTAGCAACAATCATAATTGTTTTGAACGGAATGGCTTTCGAACCAATTGCGGAATTTAGAAAATTAACGGCATCGTTACTAACACCAACCATTAAGTCAATAATTGCGAGTACTACTAGGACCGCGAGAACAATGAGAAGATAGCTTTCCATATAAAATTAAAATTAATGCAAATGTCGCGCATTTTATTCTGTTAGGGGTTAACTTAATGTTAAGTTTGTTGTATATTAATGTTAACACAAAATTAAGTGTTCGGTTTTTTAGGTAGGTTAATTACCATAATAGTTATTAAAATAACTGCAACGCCAACGAATTGTAAAACCGATACGACCTCACGTAGAACAATATACGATAAACATACCGCTACAGGAAGCTCTACAGCGCTAAGTATACTTCCGAGGGAGATGCCTGTTTTTGGCATCCCATATGCAAATAGAAGGGGAGGAAGCACGGTGCCTAATGTTGATAACAATAAACCATATGGCCAAAGCTCCGTGAAAGTGTCCTTTTCCATAATGGAGAACGGTCTAAACAGAATGAAGATAAAAATACATGCCCCGGTAACCATAAGTGTGCTCTTTAGTATCGGAGGATGATCATTTCCTACACGTCCATTGACCATTATAAAAACTGCATATGCAGTTGCTGCTAATAATCCATAAATCACACCTGAGAAATTTACGGAACGAAGGTTCTGTTCGAATACTCCGGTCGCTAGCAGCGTTGTTCCGAGGATAACGATAGTGCCAATTTGTTGTTTACGGTTTGGTTTAACGCTGAAGATGATAAATTCTAGCAGCTGACCAATCCAAATGTATTGCATGAGTAAGACAATTGCTAGGGAAGCTGGAATCAGTTCTACACTTTTATAATACAAAATGCTCACTACCCCGGTAGAAATCCCACTAATGAGGATAAGCCATTTCGAGCTTTTCGATGTGTATTTTCTAAAATAGCTAGGCCGGATGATCTTGATGGACAATAAAATTAATCCAAGAAGTAATGCCCCGTAAAGAGCTTGGACACCCGTTACTTCACCCAAAGTGAAGCCTTCTGCATACGCCATTTTTACAAATGTTGAAAGAACCCCAAAACTTGCTGCGCCAATAATCACAGCAATTGCCCCCTTAATTTTATCCATTATACATTTTCGTGCAAGTTACGATAGTTGGGCGGGAAATCCGAAGAGTTTCAACTTGCATGATTAAATATAACTTTCTTCTTTAATGGAATTATTTAGCATTTCAATTATTAAGCAGGGAACGATTCGGTAATCCAAAAAAGTCCAATACTTTCAGGATAAAAAACCACTTCTAAAATATAAAATGAGCAAACCTAGGGGACGCGACACAAGTACATAGATTCGTTTACTCGTAAACAACCTGCAGCATTATTTATCCTGACACATTCGAGAGATTAGTTTCCAAGAAATAATTCATCGGTAGACATTGTGGGAAATCATCAACTTACAAAAGAGTTTCTTGGGCGCCATAATTGCGGCTGTGAGAGTAATGAATTTCTAGCTTTAATCGTATCTATATGTCAAGAAATCGGTGTCGACAAGCTTGCTGGTCCACACATTTTACATTACATTTGTTGTATGTTTAATACATTTAAGAGATCTAATATAGTCTATCTATCGTTATTGTTAATAGGATTGTTGATGACTTCTTGTGGAACGAGTAAAAAGGTCCCAGGATCAAGTCGAGGCAACTCGATTCCCACAGATGCTAGTGACATGCGCGGTAAGCCATTTTCGGGTAATAGACTTGAGAGTTATGCGGCGATGTTAGGCGTGAATCCTCGAGAGCTTCGCAATAAGGAATTGTATAATTTTATAGATAGCTGGATGGGTTCGCCGCATCGCATGGGTGGTATCAATAAATCTGGGGTTGATTGTTCAGGATTTGTCGGTTTGCTGTATCATAACGTGTATAACAAGGATTTGCCTCGGTCGTCTCGTGAAATGGGGGCGGAAGTAAAACGAAAATACCTAAAGGAACTAAAAGAAGGCGACCTTGTGTTCTTTTCTTTCGGTGGTCGGCAAATAGACCACGTTGGAGTGTATCTTCATAACAATAAATTCGTACATGTTTCCACCCGAAAAGGGGTTATTATCTCCAATATTAGCGATAGCTGGTACCGCAAATACTTCGTTCGTTCAGGAACGCCAAAAATCTAACAATTAGATTACAAATTAGCGCATTTCGTTTGCAAAAGAAGGTTATATATCGTCCTGAATGCTTATTTTTGCGACAAAATTATCCTCATGAAACAAAGAACAAAAGCAATTTTTCTTGGCTTATGTATAATAGGTTCCTTTTTTATTTATTGTGTTTTTTATTATTCTAACATGATAAAAAATGCACCTTATCGTTTCTCTGATTTTCAGTATTTGTCAATTCAATACGGTGTTCCCGATTCCATGTATAATAGCTATAACTCAGCGACTCAAGAATACCAATATATTAATAGGTCAAATGAGGTGGTAAAATCGAAGCTTAAACTTTCCGATGACGATTTACTTTATCTGCATCGTAAAGCAATGGAAATGGGGTTTTGGAATGTGGATAATGATATGACGACGCTACGGACTGATTCGACAGAAGGGAAGGATGTTCCACGTTATATTTTAGAGTTTAAGTATAAGGATAAAGGTAAGACCGTAACCCTTGATGCAGATTATGCAGGTAACGAGAAAATGAAAGATGCTGCCAAAACGACAATCGAGAAAGTTCTCGACATGATAAATGTGGCGAATGCGAGATAGGATACCACCATCGCTATTGCCTAATACATAACAAGAATTTAATATTTTGTTTACTTCGGTTTTATGTTATAAGTTTATGTTTGAAATCAAATATCAAACATTAATTTATGAAAAAACTTAGTTGGGTCCTTATAGGACTCGCAGTCACTGGAAGTGCTTATGCTCAGGATATTGCTCAGGGAGTCGTGTATGTTGACGCGAATGGAAATGGCCAAAGGGACAAAAGGGAGGTAGGTCTAGCAGGTGTCGGTGTAAGTAACGGAGTACAGGTGGTACAGACCAACAAAAATGGTCACTATGAAATTCCAGTACAAAACGATAATATCATTTTTGCTATCAAGCCTACCGGATACAGGTTTGCTCTAGATGAGTTTAATCAACCGCGCTTCTACTATACGCATAAGCCCCAAGGTAGTCCAAAATTAGAATTCGAAGCTGTTCCGCCGACGGGAAAGCTACCAAAGTCGATTGATTTTGCTGTCGTTGAAACCAAGGAGGCCAGCGAATTTTCCGCTTTTGTTTTTGGAGATCCCCAAGCTTACAATGAGGATGAATTAGATTTTTTTAAACAAGGTGTGATTGATGAAGCGAAAACGGTAAGCGGTCCGCTTTTTGGCATAAGTTTAGGTGATCTGGTTGGGAATGATTTAAGTCTTCATCCAGGGTATAAGGCAGCAATGGCGACAATGTCTTTACCATGGTACAATGTGATCGGGAATCATGATTTGAATTTTGATGTAACCACAGATTCCCTATCCGACGAAACATTTGAGAAGAATTTTGGGCCAGCAAATTATTCGTTTAATGTTGGAGATGTTCATTTTTTAATACTCGACGATATCATTTATCCACACCCTAAAACAGGAAAAGGATACCAAGGAGGATTTAGAAAAACACAATTGGATTTTATTGAAAATGATTTGAGCTTAGTAAGTAAAGAAAAGCTCGTTATTTTATCGATGCATATACCGTTAAGTCCCGAAAATAACGCGTCATTTAGAAAGGAAGATCGACAACGTCTTTTCGATATTCTGGCTCAGTATCCCAATGTTGTGACATTATCCGCACACACGCATTATCAACAGCAAAACTTTTATGATAATAAACACGGTTGGAAAGGAGCGAAACCACTTCATGAATATAATGTGGGAACGACATCGGGGGATTGGTATTCTGGATTGCTTAATAATAAGGGTATTCCAGTTTCCACAATGCGCGACGGAACACCAAAAGGCTACGCGATACTTAAAGTAAAAGGAAATCAATATAGCTTCGACTATAAGGTGGTCGGAGAAAACACGGCAAGCGGATTAGCTGTTTATGGACCATCAATTGTAGAGAAAAAATACGTTGGGCGTTATCCATTATATGTTAACTTTTTTATGGGTGCAGCAAACGATGAAATTCGTTATCAAATTGACGAAGGAGAGTGGAAGAAAATGCAACGCGTAGAATCATACGATCCAGCTTACCTAAAGTCTGTTCTGGAGTTTGACGGCGCAACAACGTTGTTGGATGGACGTCGTCCGTCAGATCCTGTCTCTTCAAAACACCTTTGGAATACAAAGCTTCCAAAATTGAAAGTAGGAAATCATAAAATAAAAATTGAAGCGACCGACATGTATGGGCAAATCTATACAACAATAAAAGAAATTGAAGTCGTAGCAAAATAACTTGATTAAATCTTTACGGTCCGGTAACACGTAGATAATATTTAAACTGCACTTTTGAAGTAGAGTAATTTTAGTTCATTGTGTTATGGTAAATGTTAAGGCCTGTTGTGAAATATGCTGAGACCGTATGTTAATCATACAAAAGGTTGCCTAAAAAGGCAACCTTTTTTGTTTGATTAGAAAGTCTGCTGTTCTGTTGTTAGTTTTTTAACGTACGGGTCTTGGTTTTTTATAAACTCGTGAATATCATTGGAACCAGGTCGTTCAAAAACCTCCAAATCAAAATATTTTATTGCAGCAAAAAGATGGTCGAAAATGTCGGCCATCGCGTTTTCATAGAACACCCATTGGGTGTCACTGGTAAACATGTACAACTCAAGAGGTAGTCCGTGCTCCGTCGGGGCTAATTGTCGTACCATCATTGTCATTTCTTGATGAATGTTCGGATTATTTTTCGCGAATAGCTCGATGTAAGTTCTAAACAAGCCTATATTGGTCATCCTCCTCCCATTGACAAGGACAGTTGGGTCTGCGTTATTTTTACTATTGAATTCGGCTATCTCTTTTTGGCGTTGCGCAATAAAAGGCGCTAACAGTTGTATTTTTCTTAATGCATTAATTTCTTTTTCGTCTAAATAACGAATCGTAGATATTTTAATATTGATCGCTCTTTTGATTCGGCGGCCACCAGATTGCTCCATTCCCCTGTAATTTTTAAACGAATCGCTCAACAAGGTGAAAGTGGGTATTGCAACAATAGTCTTATCGAAATTTTGAATTTTAACGTTATTGAGATTGATTTGTAAGACAGTTCCATCGGCACCATATTTAGACATCTCTACCCAATCGCCGACTCTGACTGAATCGTTTGCAGAGACCTGGATACTTGCAACAAATCCAAGGATGGTGTCTTTAAATACGAGCATCAATATGGCAGAAGCTGCACCCAAGGAAACGAGAAACGACCATGGCGAGTTTCCAGTCATAATGCTAAATATCAGGGTTCCACAAATGAAATAAAGAAATATCTGTATAACTTGGAGGTAACTATCGACAGGTTTGTCTATGAAAGCATTAGATGTTTTTAAAATATCTCTAGATGTCTTTAAAATGCCGTTGATGATAGCCAATACAGTTATAATCAATAAAATCATTAGAATCTTGCTAAGTATAACAGAGAAAGCAGGGAATCCAATGAAAATTTCCGGTAAAATTTGATGTGCTAATAATAAGGGAATCAAATGACTGAAATGTTTGATTACTTTATTTTCAATGAAGTAATCGTCCCACGTCGTGGTTGTTTTTTTTATTAATCGGATGAAAACTGTTCTAAGAATCTTTCGGGTTACGTAATCAACAATAATTAACAAAATTGTCGCCCCTAGCAGTAAAATAGCGGACGTAAGTATGTTTGTAATTTTTCCGTCTAGGCCTGCGTTTGTAATTTTTTCAAATACCCAGTTATATGTTGTGCTTGTTTCGGTTGAGGAGATTTTAATACTATTTATAATGCTCATAATTTTGGTAAAAATACGAAAAAACAGCGAAAAATGGCCAAAATTAGGGGAAAATTACCCAAAAACCGGCTAAAATGTTACCATTCTTTTATTTTTACTTCGATTTATTTTTATCAAGTTCATGTTTATGCTTAAACATAAATGCAAACAGAATTGCGATACATAATGTATACACGGAGAAGGCGAGCCATATGTGATGCCAATCTTTTAAAAATAGTTCTGAGTTAAACAGTCCGTTTTCTGAAATTGAGATTCCGCGATTCTCAATAAATTTAAGCAAAGATGGATTGTTTTCTTCTGTTTGCAAAAATTGCGCTAGTGAGTTTGCATCGGTAAAACGTTTTGTAAAACTATAATCAATTACCCATCCGGAGATTAAGCTACCAAACACAGCACCAAAACCGTTGGTCATCATCATAAATAACCCTTGAGCCGAACTTCGAATTTGAGAATTCGTAGAGGATTCGACGAATAATGAACCAGAAATATTAAAGAAATCAAAGGCCATACCGTAAACGATGCATGAAAGTATAATCATCCATAAGCCAAGAGTAGGATCGCCATATGCGAACAGGCCAAATCTTAATACCCAAGCAAACATGGATATTAACATTACTTTTTTTATCCCAAAACGCTTCAGAAAGAAAGGAATGGCTAAAATGAATAATGTTTCTGAAATTTGGGAAATCGACATAATTATTGTCGAGTATTTTACAACGATTGATTCTGCGTATTTCGGGTAAAATTTAAATTCATCTAAAAAAACATCCCCGTACGCATTAGTCAATTGGAGAGCACCACCAAGAAACATTGAAAACACAAAAAATAAAGCCATTTTGTAATTTCCAAATAGTCTAAAGGCTTCAAGTCCTAATGTTTGAGTGAGTGTCTGGTTTTCTTGGCGGGTATTGCGAGGTGGGCATTTAGGAAGTGTCAAAGAAAATAGGCTTAAACCGACTGCAGCGATACCAGCGATTTGAAATTGCGCAGCACTAGATTTGTTTCCCGTTAAATTGACTAGCCACATTGCAGCAATAAAACCTACGGTTCCCCATACCCGAATCGGAGGAAATGCTTTCACCAAGTCATACTGTCCTTTGGTTAACGCGGTGTAAGATATCGAATTTGATAGTGCAAGTGTCGGCATGTAAAAACACATCGCAAGTAGCATGATGTAAAAAAAAACGTTTGGGTTTTCAACGAACGGGAGATAGAAAAGCGCACCTGCGTACAAAAGGTGCATGAGGCTATAAAGCTTCTCTGCATTTACCCATCTGTCTGCGATAATTCCCATCAGTGTAGGCATAAATAATGAAGCAATTCCCATCGTGGCGAAAATAGCGCCAAATTGGGTGCCATCCCATTGTTTTGTGCCGAACCAATAGTTTGCAATTGTAATTAACCAAGCTCCCCAAACGAAAAATTGGAAGAAGCTCATAACGGTTAATCGTAACTTAATAGACATAGGTACGTAATGTTATTTAATTAAGATTTTCTGCGTTCGATCTCGTCGCGAATTTTGGCAGCGGTTTCGTACTGCTCGGATTCAATAGCTTTATTTAAAGTGCTCTCTAATTGCTCGTCCGTAAGGTTTGCGTAGGGGGATTTAGGTTCCTTTTCTTTTTTTGGGTCTTTGTGTATCGTATTCTCTTTTTTCGGGAGATTCTCAATATTTTCTAAAAATGCGAAGTCGTTGCTTTCTATTATGATACCAGCCGCATCCATT
>NZ_JABMCQ010000181.1 GCF_013179575.1 Sphingobacterium shayense
TAGAGGTCGACTCGTCCAATAATTCATTAATTATTAACGGGAATAGGGTGTATATTATCTCTGCAGATAAACCTCAAGAAATCGATTATAGTATCTATGGTATACAAGGGGCTTTAATTATTGACAACACCGGCGTTTTCAGAGATGAAATAGAATTATCACAGCACCTTAAAGCAAAGGGTGTGTCCCAAGTTTTATTAACAGCCCCAGGAAAAGGAATTCCCAATATTGTATACGGCGTAAACGACTTCGAAGTGAAGCCACTAGAGACTACGATTTGTTCGGCAGCTTCCTGTACGACCAATGCTATATCGCCGGTATTATCAATATTAGAAGATACATTGGGAATTGTCAAAGGTCATATCGAGACCATCCACGCGTATACCAATGACCAAAATTTGGTTGACAATATGCATAAGAAATCTCGGCGAGGGCGCGCTGCCGCGCTAAATATGGTCATCACGGAAACTGGGGCGGGTACGGCTGTCGCTAAAGTCATTCCATCACTTCAAGGAAAACTGAGCTCAAACGCTATTCGCGTGCCTGTTCCCAATGGCTCGCTAGCTATATTACAATTAGAACTAAAAACACCTTGTAATAAAGAGCAACTTTTAGATATTTTGAAAAATGCAGCTATGAAAGGAGCATTAGTGGAACAATTAAAATTCGAGACCAACCCCGAACTTGTCTCTTCCGATATAATTGGTGCTAGTGCAGCCGCCGTCATTGATGCGTCAGCAACAATCGTATCGAATAATGGCGAAAATATAATCCTCTATGTATGGTATGATAACGAATACGGATATACCCATCAAGTTCTACGGCTCGCCAAGCACGTCGCCGGCGTGAAACGTTATACTTATTACTAAATTGCCAATTTTCAACGCAAAAGTCAGGTATGACTTTTATAAAGAGGGCCGCTCATGTTGACGCGGCCCTTTTTCTTTTAATTATTTGTTTTCACTGTATTTCTTTTCGAGCATCTTTATGAAATACCCGCCTACGACGGCTCGCGCCTTAAACCCTCGCCTTTGAGGCTTGTCAGTATAGATCCAATCTGACATAGGAACTCGATCAACAGTTTCATTCATAAAAGCGTGAACTGGTTTAACAAACTTGTTAAAAGTATTCAAATCATCAGCAAGAGTTGCAGACCAGAATATCCAATCAGACTTGGTATAGGTCTCTCTATTGTCCAACGGTAAACCATATTGATTTTGCTGGGTTAAATAATAAGCAACTTCCTTTTTACGAATTTGCTCATCGAAAATATTCATGCCAAGAATTTTATCCCAAATTAGGTTATACTTTTGGCTCCACGTTCCCGCCTTGTCAAATGTTAATCGGTAATGATCTCCATCGTTTGCCATCAACTCCCATTGCTTTGCCATTTCTTTCGCTGTATGTAAATAACGCTCGGCAATCTCTCCCTTACCTTGCATCTTAGCCAAATACCCATAAGAAGCTATTCCCAAGATTGCCTTCACAGAAAGATTAGCATTATGAGCAAAATGTCCCGCAAAATCGTCAGTACAAAGTTGATTTTCTGGATCTAGTCCATTCTCCACCAAATAGTCTGCCCAAGTAGTTAGCACATCCCAATGGCTAGCCGCATAATCAGAATTCCCTTCAGCACGAGCTAATGCGTAAGCTAAAATTAGCATATTACCGCTTTCCTCTACAGGCATATCCCCTCCGTAGGTCTGTCCATTCGCCACAGGATAAGTTCCTACATCGTGAGCTGCAAACGGCTTTGTCCATTTCCCAGATTCTGAATATTCGAAAATAAAATTTAGCAATGCTTTGGCCAGTTCAGGATTGTAGTATAAAAACAACGGCGCAGACGGATAAGTAATATCGACCGTTCCTATCGAACCATTACTATCATTCTCCTTAGATAGTAAGAGGAGCTCGCCTTTTGGAGATTCTACAAGTTTATGCGCAGCGATAGCCTGGCGATAAGCCAACGCGCACAGCTCCGCATATTCTACACCAAAAGCACTATACTGTTTCATAAAATCATTGTCAAATTGATTGACTCTCTTTTCGATTGCATCAAATTCAGTAAATGCTTTCTCAAATTGACCTTCAATTACTTGCTTCCCGTCTCGGTTCCAATACGGACGTAAATTCTCTTGAAAATATTGAATAGCATAGATGTCATCATAACCAATAGCAATTTTACCTTTTAAGGTACCATTAACGCTTCCCTTCTGTATTAAAGCAAGTTGACCTCCATTTTCATTACTTTTTTTACCTGTTGCAAACGCTGTACGAAGCGCTGTGGGACTACCAACCTGAGCACTCGTAACTCCTTTTTCTCCGGCCATATAAAAATAACCCCAATCATTCCGGACATGATCACCTTTACGTCCAAGAATATTCTGCGTCTGACTGCCTGTTTTAACATAAACGAGGTCTCCTTCGCTATAGGTTTCACTCTTCGAAGCTTGCGTCGGCAGATTTAGTCCCCAATGTGGCGCAGCCTCGAAATACAGCTCTATAGAGGCGGACTTAGGAGAGCTCACCTCATAACTCAAATAATTTATCGGTCTCGCTAATAAATCCATATCATCTAAAAAAAGCGGTGCCGTAAAAGACACTTTCAATTGTACATCGCCACAAGCAAATACATAATTGGTTTGCATTGGTTGCACGTCGACAGATATTTGTTCAGCTTGTTTTTGAAAAAATCGTTGGTTGTTACGTTCGACAAGGAGCCCCATATCCAAATAGGCGTTACCTCCTCCATTATGACAATACGCTGCGAGGATATTTCTACCTTTTGTTAAAGAATTAACCACTTCCTGGTTCAGCTTAACACGTTTATTTTTTCCTGTAGAGTTGCCTGTAGATACGACTTGAATCCCGTTGACATAAAATATCGCATCGTCATCATGGGCGTACTCAAGATATACGTCTTTCCCGGACAGACTCCGTTGGAGCTCAATTTCCCGACGAACCCATATCCTATCCGTCTGCCAATCAGTTTTACTAAGCGGTTCATTTTCAAATGTCCCGAACCCACCTTTTCCTGCTTTCCAATCTTTGTGGTTGTAATCCTTTGCGAACCAATCGCCCTTCGGTTGTTCGATTGTATATTGTCCATCCCACGCTTTATCTTCCCCGTTTGCAATCTCGGTAAGCAATTCTACTTCCTCTGTGCCCATGAAACGATAAACTTCGTTATCAATTTTGATCACACCTAACAGTGGTAAATTTCTATTGTTGGACCAGTGAGCCACGGAAGTTTCATACAATTTATCTGCCGGTGACCATGCACTTACATTTGGGTCGATCGTAATTAAAGGATAGGCTGGTGCACGCAACGAGTTTGGCTGTTGTGCGTAGACAAGACTGACCGTCGAGATAACCGTTACACAGGCAGCCAGTAAGTTCGTTATTTTCATAATATATAAAATTTAGAGTTTTGTTAATTGGCTCAAAAACCAGCTGTTACAAAATTTCGATATCCAATTTCCGCTGTAAAAATATCACTTTACTTTGCAACAAAATCAACTAGAGGCCAAAATCGAATTACTATAACATCAAAAATAGAATTAAAAACAACATCACGTTAATCGCCTGCACAAGCAAACTGCATTTTGAACGAAATGTATAACTTTTTGATCAGATTTTACGATCAGCTAATACGAATTAGCATTAAGGTAATAATTAGAAAGCGTTCTTCCGATTTCGCCGAAAGACTACACCGGTCAGTTTTTAAGTGCTTGCCGAAACAGGGCCAATCATAAGCGTTATAAAAACGAGGACGCTAGAACCTGTCATATAAATTTTTAAAGTCAGACTCGCCTTACAATCAAAAAAATTGAATTGTTCGCCTAAATATCAAAAGATTTCTTAATTAATCCAACAGCCTCTCCGTGGAGATATACTTCATAATTATCGGCGTCGCCCCTGCCTTTTCCCGCACATAATTCCGAGCCTCATTTCCAGCCGTTGTCCGTCGTCTTTGATCAGATAATGAAACAAGAACTTGATCGAACTTGACAAAACCGTCAACACAAAAACCTGCTCCAATTTCAAGAAGATCTATGGCTTCCTGAAACTTCCCATATTTAGGTCCAAAAATAACGGGGATACCATAAGTTGCGGCTTCAAGAGTGTTGTGAATCCCAACACCAAAACCGCCACCAATATATGCAACAGTACCGTATCGATATAACGTCGACAGCATGCCAATGTTATCTACGACTAAGACTCGCGCCGCATTAACTTCTGTTTCGGTATAGGAGGAAAACTTAGAAAAGAAAATTGATTCGGGAAAAAGGCGTAATATCTGTTCAAGATGATGATCATGGATCTCATGCGGAGCTAATATCATCTTAAAGGAAAAATGCTTGTTAAGAAGTTCTGAAAGCAACTGTTCGTCCGGTTGCCAAGTACTTCCAGCAACCAGTACATCCTGCGTAAACCTTAAAAAATCTTCGACCTCTTTTATAGATTTCCGCTGCATTGATAATTCCCTTACGCGATCAAAACGCGTATCGCCAGCTAAACCCGCATTCGTAATATGTATTGCCTTAAGTAAATGTACCGAATCCATATTTTGGGTAAAGAAAAACGTGACATTTTTGAGAATGTTTCGAAAAAAGGAACCATACCATTTAAAGAACAATTGTTCTTCACGAAAAATTGTAGAAACCATTAACAACTTAATATTCATTCTTTTAAGTTCTTTAAAATAGTGATACCAATACTCATATTTCGTAAATATTGCGAACTTAGGTTCTATAATCGTTAAAAATTGACGAGCATTTCGTCGCGTATCGACTGGCAGGTAAAACACGTAATCTGCAAGATTCGTATTTTTTCGAATTTCGAATCCGGAGGGGGAAAAAAAAGTTACAAGAATTTTTTGTGTAGGGTACTGCTTCCTCATCGCCTCCATAATGGAACGTCCTTGTTCAAACTCTCCCAAAGAAGCAAAGTGAAACCAAACGGGTTTACACCCTTTTTCAACCGTTTGTTCAATCTGTCGCATGATATTTTTGCGTCCGTCAACCCATAACCTTGCCTTGGCGTGAAAAAGGGCTAATATCCGCAAACCCAAGCTATAAAAGCCTATTACTAAGTCGTAGAGAAAATGCATGTTGAAAAAATATCCTTATATTCGTCAAAGATATTAAACTTTATCCATTCTATAGATTAGTGAACAGTCTACATAAAAAGCGAATACTTATTACAGGTGCAGCAGGATTTCTTGGATCACACCTTTGCGATCGTTTTATTGCCGAAGGTTTCTTTGTGATAGGAATGGATAATTTAATAACTGGGGATCTTCGAAATATAGAGCATCTATTTAAACTCCCAAATTTCGAGTTTTATCACCATGACGTATCTAAATTCGTTCATATACCGGGAAATTTAGACTATGTTTTACACTTCGCCTCGCCTGCGAGCCCCGTTGATTATTTACAGATACCTATTCAGACTCTCAAAGTCGGTTCATTGGGCACGCACAATCTACTTGGGCTTGCAAAAAGCAAAAATGCTAGAATTCTTGTCGCTTCAACATCCGAAGTTTATGGTGACCCTTTGATATCACCACAATCCGAGGAATATTGGGGCAACGTTAACCCTGTAGGTCCACGCGGAGTCTACGATGAAGCGAAACGCTTTCAAGAAGCGATGACAATGGCATATCACAATTTCCACGGATTGGAGACGAGGATCGTACGGATATTTAACACGTATGGACCACGAATGCGCTTAAATGACGGAAGAGCCTTACCTACATTCATTGCGCAAGCACTCAACAAAGAACCACTCACTGTATTCGGCGACGGCACGCAAACTCGTTCATTTTGTTATGTATCGGATCAAGTTGAAGGTATTTTTAAGTTACTTCTTTCGAACTATGTACAACCAATGAACATTGGGAATCCTGAGGAAATGAGTATTCGAGAAATTGCCAAAGAGATAATTCAACTCTCGTCAGGTCATTCTGAAATAATCTTTAAAGATTTACCTGTCGACGACCCAAAACAACGTCGACCAGATATCAACAAAGCTATCAGTATCCTGGGGTGGCAGCCAAAAATTTCAAGAAAACAGGGTTTAGAGAAAACGATTGCATACTATAAGGAACTCCCAAAAGGGATATTAATAAACAAGGACTTTACATATTTCAATCAAAAATAATGATGAGCAAAATTCTAGTTACTGGCGGAACAGGATATATTGGTTCCCACACTGTAGTCGAGTTGCACAATGCAGGTTACACTCCGGTTATCGTAGATAACCTTTCCAACTCTAGTTTGAAAATTCTAGATCAAATTGAGAAAATAATAGGAGTAAAACCTGAGTTTCACCAATTTGACCTTTGTGACGAAACATTGGTTACAAATTTCGTAAAAAACAATCCTGATATAACAGGCATTATCCATTTTGCAGCTTCAAAAGCGGTTGGTGAATCGGTCGAAAAGCCTTTAAAATATTACCACAATAACTTCTTTTCGCTTATCAATTTATTACAAGCTTACAATGAAAAAAAGATAAATTTCGTATTCTCCTCAAGTTGTACTGTATATGGCGAACCTGATCAGCTGCCTGTTACTGAGTCAGCTCCTACAAAAAAAGCTACTTCCCCTTATGGTAATACCAAACAAATTGCAGAAGAAATATTAGAAGAATCCGCAAACGCTTACGACAATTACAGCATAATCGCGTTACGATATTTTAACCCAGTAGGAGCGCATGAGTCAGCTTTGATCGGCGAGTTACCTTTAGGAGTTCCACAAAACCTCCTTCCATTCATTACGCAAACGGCAATCGGAAAACGCGAGAAATTAACCGTTTTCGGCGGTGATTACGAAACGCCAGACGGCTCTTGTGTGCGCGATTATATTCACGTGGTCGATTTAGCAAAAGCGCACGTCGCGGCAATAAAATTGCTTGAAAAGGGCAATCCTAATGGAAAATATGATGTATTCAACATAGGAACGGGAAATGGCTATTCTGTCTTAGAGGCAATCGCAGCTTTTGAAAAAGCATCTGGACAAAAACTTAACTATATTGTCGGACCACGTCGTGAAGGTGATATCATTAAGGTTTGGGGTGACGTTACCAAATCCACACAACAGTTAGGATGGACTGCAAAATTAGGCATAGATCAAATGATGTCTTCTGCCTGGGCTTGGGAAAAATATCTAAAAGAGCATCCAATCGCTTAAAATACATGGCTCAAATAATACCCCCGGAAAATCACGGGGGTATCGGGCATTATGTCAGATATATTTGTACTTTTTCATACCTCACAGAGGTGCGGAGGATATATAGCCTTTTAGGCCTCTATTTTCTTATAATTATCACCATAGTATCTTTCATTAAACTTTAAATTTGGCACAAGCCAATACATCTGAATAACGCGAGAATACCGAAAATTGAATCCTGAAAAGATAATCGTAATAAATACACAGGATGTCAAATATAACCATGGGGATTCAGATCCGCCAGACAAGACATAAGTTGCGATACAAATTGCGATAAACTGAGCGACGCTCAACGCATAGCTGACGAACATTGCCACGTAAAAAAAACCTGGTTCCATTTCAAATTTAAAATCACAATGAGGACACCGTTTAAGCATTGACTGACCTTTAATTCTGAACACTCCTCCAACAAACATTTTCCCAGTTTTACAACGCGGACATCTACATTCCCAAGCGGCTTTGACGTCACTTATCACATACTTATTATCATTCATATTCATGCTTCTTTTGTATATAAATTTGTATTTTTCTTAAATTCTTCAGGGGTGCATCCGACAGCCTTTTTGAAAAATTTTGTAAAATATGATGCGTCGGAAAAATTCAGCTCATAGGCAATTTCCGCTATCGAAAAATTTTTCATAACCAATAAACGTTTTGCTTCTAACAAAACACGATTTCGAATCAGTTCCCCCGCCGAGTATCCCAGTTGCTCTTTGGTTACTGCATTGAGATGATTGGGCGT
>NZ_JABMCQ010000182.1 GCF_013179575.1 Sphingobacterium shayense
GAACTTTTAGAACACCACCGTACCATCGTGGATGATATTAAAAATCTCCTACCCTCTCCGCTTAAGTTTTTTCGCGAATATCTCACATATGGAGCATATCCATTCTCCATGGAGGGAGAAGCCGAATACCTCATGCGTATTCAACAATTGATCAATGTCATCATTGATTATGATCTCCCTGAGGCTCGTCCAATGGAGCCAAGCACTTTGTCCAAGCTAAAAAAACTGCTCTATATTATTTCTACAGCGGTACCGTTCACACCCAACATTTCCCGCCTAGCTGAGCAAATTGTTACATCAAGAAACAGGTTGCTTGAAATGCTGGATCTATTGGAAAAAGCGCAACTTGTTCGCAATTTGCGCAGTTCCGCTTTTGGCATATCTCTAATGAATAAACCCGAAAAAATTTTCCTAAACAATAGTAGCTTAATTATGGCACTAGCGGAGGGCCAACCCAATACCGGTAATTTAAGAGAAACATTCTTCTATTCTCAATTAGCAGGAGCTGGGCTTCGTTTGTCTTCCCCAAAAAAAGGAGACTTCTTAATAGAAAATCAATACACATTTGAAATCGGCGGAAAAAATAAAGGCTCGAAACAAATAGCGACAGAAGTTCAAGCATATCTCGCCATTGATGACATAGAATACGGAACCGAAGGAAAAATTCCGCTATGGCTCTTCGGTTTCTTATACTAGGAATAATGACAGTATTCGTAGTTATTCTGATAAAGAGCACGCTCTTTTTTTGCGCTAGCTTGCAACGAGCGACCACAATTCCCTATATATAACAAACGAAACGTTCCTAACACGTTCCTGCGTTTACTGCGGCTCGGGTACTTATAATTCTTACGGCGCCAGCGAATATCTGAACAAATATTTAAATAGTAAAAGATTTCAAATATTCGATAAAGATATCTCTTTGAATCACATTGCCAATGTCTTACCAAAAGAAATTAGAAACGATCCCCGTCCATTGTTGTTATCCTTTCCTAATCCGCTAATGCACTAATTCGAAATGGCGCGACGAATATCTTCAACAACCATAGGAAATGCTACTTTAAACCAATATGTGTAGCGTTCGGAATTTACAACTACGTCTTCGAGAATCTCTTCTATGGTCATCCATTTAAAATCCTGGACTTCACTTGGATTTATTATTGGTGTTTGGTTTGAATAGCCTACAAAGACGTAGTCATATTCGTACTCAATTAAACCATTTTCAACCTCCGCTCTATAAATAAAAGAATGCGAAAATTTTAATCGGGACATTATTCCCATTTCATATACTAAACGCTCTTGTGCGCTCAAAGCGACGTCTTCCTCCCACTGTGGATGAGAACAGCAAGTATTTGTCCATAACCCGGCGCCATGATATTTATGATCTGCCCTTTGTTGAAGAAGAAGCCGCTGATCGTCATCAAAAATGAACACGGAAAATGCTCGATGAAGCACGCCTTGCTGATGCGCCATTAACTTTTCCATTTCGCCAACAGCTTTATCGTTACTGTCCACTAGGACCACTTTATTTCTCTCCATATAATTATCTAGCGTCCGTTCAATTCCTCAATCGGACGTATACCGTGTTAATTTTCAATTTATCCACCCAACTCACTACCTATGAGCGTTATGCGTATTCCGAGACCCATCCATATCAAAAAGTAGCTTGCTTTTTGACAGCGATTGCGGCGCTATTGAGCTATTCCATTTTAAATTTACAATTTTCGCTACTTTATTTTATTTATTTCCCTCTTCAACAAGGGGCTACGACGTGCCAACCCCAAATGTATCGTTATAAATCAAGAAACATTCCTCTGGTAAGGCTATCCGACAGATGATTTACGGAACAAAAAGTAAGAAACCAACAACGTTATATTAACCAAAACCGAAAACGCATTTGATAAAATGATCGGCCATTCCTCTTTCAGCAGGCCGTATACGACCCAGGCAGAAACACCCGCTAACAACACTGCCACCATAACGGGAGATAGATTTTCCACATCACGTTCCTTTAACACTTTAATAAGCTGCGGAACCATTGAGATCGAAGTCAATATCCCAGCTACAATTCCAATTACAGTTTCCATCATTCCGGGAAGAATAGTCGAATAGCAGTCCATTCTCCCTCCAAGCTAGAAATCGATATTTCAGCTCCTAAACGAGACATTATGCGTTTTGCCAGGAACATCCCTAAGCCTTTCTTAGGGTTCTCTGATGAAGCCTTTTCATTAGGACTATATTCGAAAATACGAGAGATTCTACTTTTGGCTATACCAACTCCATTATCTTCGATATAATAGGCAATTCCATTAGATTCTTTCACGCTATATATCTTCACAAAGGGGTGCTCTTTAGGCTTCGAATATTTGAAAGCGTTACAAATAACATGAATAAAGACTTTGCTCGCCCCTCGCTCGTCACTATAAATAGGAAGTAGTTCACCAAACTCCAGATTAGCGTTATCCATTTGATTTTCTTGAATCCCCTCTTCGCACCATTCATTTATTTTACTAGCAACATCAATTGTCTGTTTCTGCATTTTATACGCACGGGCATCACTCAACTCGACCATATCATCCAAAATATGCTCTAGGTTAACCAAGGCATCTTTCATAATGCCGTACCATTGGGATATTTTTTCTTGCGATAAGCTAGAAGACTTGCTCAATGTGTCAACTCCGAGTTTTATGATCGACAATGGATTTTTTGCGTCATGCGAAATAGTGTGCGTAATATCTTCTAGATCACTGTTAAAATCAAGCTGCTCCTGTACTTGTTTCATTTCTTCCACATTCGTGTTCTTTTCGGACACATCTACAGCACTGATTAAAATAGCGTAAGTTTTGTTTTCAGGTGTCGTTAATGCTTTATATTCAAAGTCGAAATAACGTTTATATTTCCTTTTGCCGTTGCATATATGAGCCGGATGATTTGTTGCGCTGTAAGTTGTAGCGGTAGCCCACACTTTTTCTAGAATAGCTGAGAACCCCTCCTCTTTGAACCCTGGGAAAGCATCATTGAAACGCATATCCATTATTCGTCGTGTTTCGCACCAAATCTTAAGCATGTTTTCATTCGCGAACACAATGCGCAGTTCGGGCCCCTTTAAAATAGCAGTTGCTAAAGGTGAATGATCCAATGCTTTTAACAAATACTCGAGGTGATAGGTATGATCCATAGTGAAGACAACTAAGTCGTATGATAAATCTACAAAATTAAATTCAACATCAGAAGCAAAAAGCCGGACCAGCTTTAAGTCCTCGCATACAAACCCTCGCTAAACAGCTTTGGCTAGATTAACGAATAAATAGTATCAAGCAGGCGATCTAAATCAAAAGGCTTTGCTAAATAAGCATCAGCTCCAGCGTCCTTTGCTAATTGCTGGATATTGCTATTAGCCGAAATATATACGACCGGAATGCCGCAATACCTAGAGTCTTCTTTTAAGAGACGTGTCGCCGCTACGCCACCTATATCAGGTATCCAATTATCCATTAGAATAATATCGGGCGCATATAGTCCCGTTTTCTCAATGACATCATGCGATGTCTGAGAAACTTCTACTTTAAAGCCCGACCCTTCTAGAATAACCAAATAGGCTTCCAGAACAATTTTATGGTCTTCAAATATCAGTATTGTTTTATCAAACATAATAATTCATTTCCCCCATATACGGGTAAATTATCAAATAGTTTTACTTTTCTTCCAGATTTCTTCATTTTCAATCTGATGAAAGTCGTTCATACGATCTGCAAAAAGAACGGAGATATCGCACCAAAAAGGACAGTTAGAACCCAATATCTAAGTTTATCAAAAAAAGTTCGGACATATCGTTATTTAATAGGTAGTGTAAAATAAAAAGTTGAGCCCTCGCCCAGTTTACTGTTAACTCCCCATGTACCTTCATGCTGTTTCAATATCTCAGCGCAAATATAAAGCCCGAGCCCCAGCCCTTGGAATTTCATTGATGACTCGTCGACGCGGTAGAATTTTTCGAAAATGCAAGGTAATTTTAGTGGATGAATTCCAATCCCAAAATCCTGTACCTGAAGTTTTAATCGACCTTCCTCTAACTGGGTTTTTATAACAATCCTATTTGAGTCGGGGGCGTACTTAATGGCGTTTGTCAGAAAGTTGTTCAGCACCTGTTCGATACGAACTTCATCACCAAAAATAGGGTCGACAATTTGATCACCCTGGCGTTCGATGACTATATTTCTGTCAGGATGAGCCTCTACGACCGACTGTGAGGTATGCAATAGCGTGGCTTCGAAATCAAACGGAACTCGATTAATCTTTAACTTACCGTTCTCAAGTTTAGAATTATCAAGAAGATCTGTGACTAAATTGCTCAGCTTCTCAACTTGATCCTTTACCCGCGAGATATACCCATACGTGGGACTGTCCTTTTGATTTTTCATGGAACGTTCAGCAAGCTGCGAAAAAACTTTAATACTAGTTAAAGGCGTCTTAAGTTCATGGCTTGCGATACTAAGAAACTCATCTTTTTTCTTCTCTATAGCCTTGCGATCGTCGATGTCTGTGAAAGTACCTACCCAGCGAGTGAGCTCTGAGCGACCTTTCATTGGCACTATTCGCAATAGGTGACAACGAGAAACGTTCGAATCCACCTCTTTTATATACACTTCACGTTCAAACAATTTCCCCTGTTCTCTGGCCAGTTGCCATTCTTGTATGTATGTATCCTGATCCGAGCCGGAGCCATCAAAAGAACCGTCCTTCGGAAAATATTGAAACCATCTTTTGTTTACAAAATCTATTTTACCTGTTTCATCCAGCATGAAGGCAATTTGAGGCAGTGATTCGAGAATCAAACGCTGTTGATCGTAGCGCTCTCTAAGCTCCTGTTCGGCAAGTTCCCGGATTTTCATTTCTTCTCGGAGGGCTTCCTGAGCCTCTTGGAGGGCCTTGGTTTGTTCGAACAAGCGGTAAAAAGTTTTCACCTTGAGTAGCAGGATATCCGAGTCTACCGGTTTAGTCAAATAATCTATCCCTCCCGATGAATAGCCTTTGGCTATGAATTGTTTATCGGCACTAGCTGCAGAAAGGAAAATTATCGGAATATCTTTGGTTTTGTTTAGACCCGTTAAGGTTTCGGCAACTTCGAAACCATCCATTCCGGGCATATGAACATCTAATATTATAAGTGCATAATCATTCCTGAGACTTTTCTTCAAAGCACTTTCTCCGGAAATGGCGGTATCGGTTTCAAAACCCTTTGCCCGCAATAATTTTTCAAGAGAATAAACATTCTCCGGTTTGTCATCAACGATTAGAATCATATTGTTTTCTAGGTATGAATGAGCGCTGTTTACACCTAATGCCGTGCCTTACAATAGGAAAAATAGAAACTATGCTAATATCAAATCTACAAAATTTTTGCCCGACTTTTGTTTACTCACGGTTCTTTTTAGGCTTAATAATCATCATACATCGAGAAAATTGATCGTCCGCAGGACTTGAACATGGAGCATACATTAAATGCGAATGAGGATAATATCGAACATCTTTTGCCGGTCAATCAAAATCGATGTCAACCCAAAACCGCCCGCCAAACAGAAAAGAAATATTCACAAAAATAGGGAAATCACGCAGGGCAACCTAAACCTTACTACCTTGCCAGCTGCGTGTAATCGAAATAAAGGAAATAGAAGTTAAATGCTATCCATTTCCTTTGTTAAATTTTAGTCGAAATCGAAGAAATCGGAAAGGAAAGATTTTTTCTTGCGTGGATGCTGGTGCTGCGAATGTCTACTTCGATCATCATAATTCCGGTCAGATCGCTCGTTATAATCTCGGCTACCGAAATCCCTGCGATCCTCATCTTTACGGTACGGCGCTGAATCTCCATTTTGTTCCGAAGCTATTTGCATTAGTTTATCTAGTTCACCTTTATCGAGCCAAACGCCTCTACAGCTTGGGCAATAGTCTATTTCGACGCGATTCCTCTCGGTCATCAGCAAAGTCTCATTACAATTAGGACATTTCATATCGTTTTATTTATAGTTTGTTACTATCTGATCTTTCCAATGTAATGAATTTACGCTCACAGGCTGGACTTTACCCTTAAAATTTAAGGTTTTTTAACATACAACTTAGCGAACAAACTGTTTATAATGTCCTCCGCAAAAATAACTTTCTTCAAACAAACCATTGATTCCCTCGCCTTATTTTCAGGAAAAATCAGTATTTTCACATACGAACAACGACAAGTGTTAGCCAGTTGGTCGGCCGAATAATAACGAAGCAAATCAGAGTATTACCGACAAATCACTAATAAATTTAAACCATAAACTTTTATATGAATTTCTCAAAACTCACGTTCCTACTTCTACTCGTCCTATCGAACTATGGAACAGATGCACAGATCCCTGCTTACAACGCACCTGCGCTAACAAATCAAGAATCCCAAACCTTGGTATTATTACCTGATCCCCAAACATATATCAAATTCGACTATAACCAACCGATATTCGACTTAATGCTTGAATGGGTTAATACCAACATAAAAACGCTTAACATTGCTTCAGTACTTTGTACAGGCGATTTGGTTGAACAAAATGAACATCTCTACCCCGATGGGGTCAATGGAAATCAAACGAGTGTTCAGCAGTGGCAGAGCGTATCTGAATCATTTAATGTACTTAACGGAAAAGTACCGTATTTTTTGACAACTGGCAATCACGACTATGGCTATCAAAGTGCTGAGAATAGAAAAACGTTCTTCGATGCCTATTTTCCAATCCAGAAAAATAGCAAAAACCAACCGCTTCTACGCGAAACAGGTACAAATGCCCAAGGCAAACCAAGCTTAACTAATGCGCTCTTTGAACTTCCAAAAATAGGCAACGAAAAATACCTTTTGCTTGTATTGGAATTCGCTCCGCGTGATGAAACGTTAGCGTGGGCTAGGGAGACTATAGCGCAGGAGAAATACAGTGACTACCGTGTGCTCTTGCTAACGCACGCTTATATGGAGTCGAACAACGAATACATCAAAACTGCTGGTTACAAGTTGACTGGACCAAATTATGGAGACAAAATATGGGAGAAATTAATCTATCCGTCAACAAACATTAGGATGGTATTCGCCGGGCATATCGGAATCCCTGACGATCCTAAAGGTCATATAGCATTTCGTACTGACAATAATGTATCAGGCAAAAAGGTACATCAGATGGTGTTCAATGCTCAGGCTCTGGGTGGTGGTTGGCATGGGAATGGTGGAGACGGTTGGCTACGACTTCTGGAATTCCTCCCCGACGGCAACACAATCAAAGTGAAAACATTCTCTCCATTATTTGCTATCTCTCCCGCGACCAGAAACCTTGCTTGGAGAAAAGACCCAGTCGATGAATTTACAATCCAATTGGATTGATGTACTTTTTTACATCGTGCGCAAAAAGAGGGCTCTAAGTTCAGCCGACGCAAAAAACAAGATGTCCCCAGATCAAAGAAAACTGGAGTAAGCGATTATACTAGACCATATGATGACTCTAAAAAAACGAAGCATAGCATTTTTTCTGTCCATTTTCCTGTGGACGATAATGGTCGTTTTACTTGTAGGCAATAAATCGCAGGCGCAACCCTATTCTTTTAAAAGATTAAACGTTAAAGATGGATTATCACAAAGTGCGGTGCTTGATATTACGAAAGATCGACAGGGATTAATGTGGTTCGCGACACGTTACGGTCTGAACCGTTACGACGGCGTACGATTTAAAATATACGAGAATCAAGCAGACGACTCAACATCTATATCTAACAATTATATCAATGCATTATATAGGGATTCTCGGGACCGTCTATGGATAGGAAGCCAAGGAGGGTTGGATTTGTATGACGAGAAGAACGATAACTTCAGACATTTTTATTTTTTTGAGAATTTCCGGAAAGTACACGGAATTTCAGTACTTAAAATTCGAGAAGATCATCGTGGTAATATTT
>NZ_JABMCQ010000183.1 GCF_013179575.1 Sphingobacterium shayense
CTAGAGAAAGCATATTTTGGATTTATCGCTGCGCAAAAACGTATCCTTTCAACTCTTACCTCCAATACCAAAGAACGGTATCAGCAGCTCATCGAAAAACACCCTACGCTAGTACAACGTGTGCCGAAATCGCAGCTGGCAGCTTATTTAGGAGTTTCAAGAGAAACATTAAGCCGCTTATCGCTCTGATATTAATAAAGTGTTATTAATATTCCCCCGGATTTCAAGAAAAGCCTTCATTCGTATTCCAAATTTGTTTTGCCATCATAGCTAACCGCATTCCATGTGATATACATCACGTTGAAATGGTGATCTTTGTCAAGCGCTTGATCCGAAAATGCAGCTTAATTTTGTAATCATAGATTTATTTTTAACTTTTTAAAATGAAAATGCAATGCAAAAAAGAGCTTTCAGTCCTTGGAAATGGCAAGACGAACGTAGTTACGTTCAAGCTGTCGAAGTAAAAAATAGCGAAGGAACGTTATACTGTTCCGGTCAGGCGGCAATCGATGCGGATGGTATATCGAGTAATGAGGATATGAAATCACAACTGCAACAGGCGATTGCTAACCTAGAAGAAGTAATTACGACATCTGGCTATCGGTGTGATGGCATCGTACGGTTAAATATTTATACAACCTCTACTGCGGAACTGTGGCCAAATTTCCCTATCCTTCAAGACTGGGTAGCAAAACACAATATTAAACAGACGGTGACGATGCTGGAGGTTACCGGATTGTTCGAAACATTAAAAGTAGAGCTTGAGGCTACTGTTGTAAAATAACCAAAATTTATTTTGTAAGAAAACACTATGGAGGGTTTTATTTTGTACCATCCATAGTGTGTTTTAATAGGTGTACTACAAATATTTTAATGCCCCTAGATTCGAGTATTGAAAAGTGGTTTTCATTGGAAGCTTTTCTTGAGGAAGAACAACAGAAGAGACGTTCTTTCGAGTGAATTTTTGCGAATTGTACTGGCAGCCATTTTGAGGGCAAGGCGCGCTGCGATCAAACAGTCTTCTGACGATCTCTTGGATGGATCTTATATGAAAAGAGACTAATAAAATAAAAGTATTAACTTTGAATATATCAACGTCTTTTCATGCATCCATTACATAGTTATATCAACGAATACGCTTCAACTTTAATTTCCGAGGAGGATTTTGAATTTTTCTTGAGTCATTTTATTCCAAAGCGAATAGGTAAAAAGCGATATCTATTGGAGCATGGAGAGGTGTGTAAATATTTTGCCTTTATTCTAAAAGGAACGATGCGTAAATATTACATAGATGAAAAAGGTGCCGAGCATGTTGTTGATTTGTATATAGAAAATTGGTGGGCCGGTGACCGTGAAAGTTTTTCCATGTTTACGCCTACCATATATAACATAGACGCTTGTGCAGATTGCGACGTACTTCTTGTTTCAAGAGAGAATATATTAAAATTGTGTAAAGGGTTTCCCGCTTTCAACGAATTTATTTTGAAACTCGATGAGCGCAATCATATTGCGACGCAGAAGAGGATAACGTCGACTATAAGTTTAAGTGCAGAAAAACGTTATATAGACTTCGCCACCCGCCACCCATATTTTCTGGAACGGTTCCCTCAACACATTATTGCTTCCTACCTAGGCATCACAAAAGATACACTGAGCCGAGTGCGTAAAAAATAAGCTGTACGGTTATCTTATTTTATCTTTTGTAGATATATGTCGATGTTTTTTTTCGACATATATCTACGTTTAATTTTTTCATTTGATGCAATTTTGAGATATCACTTTTAAATCAAAACTCAATGGAAAAATCTCCCAAAACTGGCTTAGCAGGCCTACTTCGTCCCGAAGATAGTATCGTGGTATTAATCGATCATCAGCCTTACCAGTTTACAAACTTGAACAGCCATGAACCAACTATGGTGATTAACAATGTAGTTGGGCTTGCTAAAGCAGCAAAGATTTTTAATGTACCTACCATCCTTACAACGGTCATTGAAGAAAGAGGCGGGTATATCATCAAAGGTCTTCAGGATGTCTTTCCCGATCAAAAGCCAATTAATAGGACACTTATCAATACTTGGGAAGATCCTAAAGTTACCGATCTTGTTAAGAAAAGCGGTCGTAAGCAATTGATTATAGCTGGATTATGGACGGAGATATGCGTAGCCATGCCTGCTATACAGGCTATTGGTGAAGACTATGATGTATTTGTTGTAACAGATGCTAGCGGCTCCACCTCCTTAGAAGCACATGAAATGGCGGTTCGTCGTATGGTGCAGGTAGGCATCGTGCCAATCAACTGGATTGCTGTCGTTTCTGAATGGCAACGCGATTGGGCCCGCACTGAAACTGCGGCTGATTTATCTAGTCTTATAATCGAGCACGGAGGGGCAAGCGGCGTTGCTTTAGCTTGGGAATTGCAATTATTAGCAACTCCCGTATCTTAGAAAGTCGCTGAAATCGGAATATTTAGTTGCAAATTCTTGCAAGTAAAACCGATCTCTGGTTGCAATAGAGCAGGAGGATTTTCTAAACTGCGACATGAACATCGGGGCGCTTAATATATCCTCAACCTCTGACAATATACATTCAATCCTATTTTGACAACTAAAACGCGCGCATCTAAAAATAATATTATGGAAAAACACGAATATCCTAACGGTGAAATTACGATTCTTTGGCAGCCTAAATTATGCATTCATGCTGGAGTGTGTGTAAGGACTTTATCAAAAGTATATAACCCAAAAGAACGTCCATGGATTAAAGCTGAGAATGCAACGACCCAGGAACTAGTCGATCAGGTAGCAAGATGCCCATCCGGAGCGTTGAGCATAAAAGGATAGGCCGAAACTTCTGTTGAAAGGGATAGCGTAGCTTTTTTATGTGGAGACGGGTATTGCTTACCTTGGAATGCGGGCGAGACGACTAATCAACAAGTCGTTGTGGTATCATGGGCGAAATAGCCTGAGGAACCATAATGATATTATATTGTCGTATTCTCTTAGAAGGTTTAAAAATCAACCAGTGTAATACGCGGACGTACCATCAAAAATTAAATCAAAGAAAAGGAAATGAAATACATGTTAGAAAAGCCCGTAAAAGGGACGATTGGACTTCAGAAATACATAACAGCTATCCATTGGAGAAATGGTGTACTCATCAGCGATGAACCTGAAAAAATAGGCGGAAGAGATTTGGGGCCAGATCCGTACACACTGTTGTTGTCGTCACTGGTCGGATGCACATTAGCAACTCTAAGAATGTATATTGACCATAAAGGTTTGGATATTTCTGAAATAGATGTGGAGGCTAATATATTCTGTAAAATAGAAAACAAAGAGACAGTGGCGTATATTGAACGCAAAATCCTATTTCGAGATCCACCGGATTTGGCGACACAAGAACGGTTATTGCAAATAGCCGAGAACTGTCCAGTATCGAAGATTCTTAAAGGAAATATAAATATTTCAACAGAGCTATTGGAATGAAAGAGTCG
Organism: Sphingobacterium shayense; assembly: GCF_013179575.1. Lineage (GTDB taxonomy): Bacteria > Bacteroidota > Bacteroidia > Sphingobacteriales > Sphingobacteriaceae > Sphingobacterium > Sphingobacterium shayense. The sequence continues at coordinate 3,494 of NZ_JABMCQ010000183.1, forward strand.
TATCTTGGTATTGGTAAAATTTGAAAGACTTCGGTTCTTTCACAATAGTATTTGTGGTTAGCTTACTTTTGCGAAAATGAGTCCTTATATTTTCAAAAAGAATAAACCAAAACGATAAAACATAAAACAAACATACGGTGTTTAGAAAATAACCTAATGGTCGTCACCGATGGTGCTGGGAAACAGGATGCAGGGAAAGTTATCACGTTCGCTGTCCTCACCCACGCGGAAGAGATAGAGCAATCGGTTGAGGTGATTTTTTGAAGGTTGGTGCATTTTATTATACCGATTGGCCGCATTTTTACAAAGTTTATTATTTAAATATTTACTATGCTTGATATAATTATAGAAGCCAGACATGCTGAAATTTCTCCAGGATTTGGCGTTAAACGTATTCTTCCCTGTCAGCTACGCCGGATGGTTGGGCCGTTTATATTTATGGATCACGGCGGTCCATTAAATTTGCCTGTAGGACATGTGAGTGGACTCGATGTCCTTCCACATCCGCATATTGGTCTATCCACGGTAAGCTATCTTTTCAGTGGAAATGTAACGCACAGAGATAGTTTGGGCGTGGAGCAGGTTATAAAGCCAGGCGAGGTGAATTGGATGACTGCAGGCAAAGGCATTGTTCATAGCGAACGCTTTGAAGACCCGGCGATGCTTGCAGGTGGGGAATTGGAGATGATACAAACATGGGTTGCTCTTCCCGAAAAGGACGAAGAGAATGAACCCTCATTTATGAACTATAAGCCCGAGCAATTACCTGTTTTTACTGATACGGGTGTGTGGATGCGTTTGATCGCAGGGGACGCTTACGGATTAAAAAGTAGTGTGGATACACATTCGCCTTTATTTTACGTACATGTCGTATTGGATAAAGAAGCTCGTTTCGGCTTGCCGCATGGACACAGTGAAAGAGGAGTGTACATCGTGAACGGAAGTGTTGAAGTAAATGGAGTGACCTACAAGGCGGGACAGTTAATGGTATTCACCAAAGGCGTTGATCCATTGATAATTGCTAAAGAACAATCCACTTTGATGATGCTCGGTGGAGAACATCTTGGTGATCGATTCATTTGGTGGAACTTCGTCTCCAGCCGAAGGGAGCGTATTGACCAAGCTAAAGAGGATTGGAAACAGGGGCGTATTGATCTGCCTCCTATGGACAATGAAGAATTTGTTCCTTTGCCTAGCGATAAAAGTAAACCCGCAGGCGGTCCACCTCCTAATCCTCTTTCTTAAAGAATTCAGAATCCAACAATAAAATGTTACGTTAAAATATAAAAATGGAAATAGGAATTGATAGTTTCGCTTCCGCTATGTACGGGAGTAAGACCCTGAGTAGTGTTGAGGCGATGGAGCAGTTGTTGGATAGGATCGTTCGGGCTGACCAGGCGGGATTAGCTATCTACGGTATAGGTGAGCACCATAAGAAGGAGTTTTTGGACTCGGCTCCCGCGGTAATCCTTGCTGCCGCTGCTGCAAGGACCGAAAAGATACGCCTGACTAGCGCTGTCACTGTGTTAAGCACATCGGATCCGGTAAGAGTTTATCAAAACTTTGCAACCCTAGATTTGATATCTAAAGGGCGCGCTGAGGTGGTGGTTGGAAGAGGATCTGCCATAGAAGCTTACCCATTATTTGGATATGACCTGAATACTTACAACGAATTATTTGAAGAGAAACTCGATCTTTTTTTAAAAATTCGTGATCAGGAAACTGTTTCCTGGTCGGGAAAATATAGGCCGGCGTTGAAAAACCAATCTGTCTATCCCAGAGCCATTCAGGAGAAACTGCCCGTCTGGTTAGGGGTGGGCGGAACGCCAGAGTCATTTGCTAGAGCTGGCGCTTTGGGATTACCGTTAATGGTTGCCGTTATCGGGGGAGAAACAGCACACTTTCGGCCGCTAGTCGATTTATATCGTGAGGTAGGGAAGAAAGCTGGTTTCGCTCCCGAGCAGCTGAAGGTTGGTTTGCATTCGCCCGGTTATGTTGCTGCGACTAACGAGCAGGCTATTGCAGACTATTATCCCGGTTATGCCGAACTCTGGACCAAGGCTGGTAAAGAGCGTGGATGGCCTGCAGTAACAAGAGCTGGGTTCGACGCGCTGATAGCGCCAAAAGGTGTACTTGTGGTCGGCGGTCCGGAACAGGTAGCCGCCAAATTGTTGAGGCATAGCGAGGCTTTAGGTGGTGTGGATCGTTTTACTTTTCAAATGGACAATGCGGGACTTACCCATGAACAGCTCTTAGCCTCAATAGAGATAATTGGTAAAGAGGTTATTCCACGAGTCAATCAACATTAGTACTGATTTCCTTCTTGGAGGATCAGATTTGATTTTTGGTTTGTAAAGTTTATAATTCGTCGTTTTAACATGAATTTTACTTTCATCCGATGACATTTTCTAGGGATAGTATCAGAATTAAAATTTAATATCTGTTATTATTACTATGATCCAAATTCGCTTTAATTAAATGTTGGTATCGACGGCCATAGGCGAAAAATGCGTACGTATAAAAATTAACTAATTTATGGAAATACTTTTAAAAGATGAAGGCTCCAAAGGTTTTGCTAGGGCCATAGAGAATGGTAAACTAGCTGGCGAAATGACGTATTCAATTGCGGGGACGGAGCTGATTATTATTGATCATACGGAAGTTAACCCCGAGTATAACGGTAAAGGTGTTGGAAAACAGATGCTTCACAAAATTGTCGAGATGGCTAGAGATAAAAATATTAAGATTATTCCCCTTTGCCCGTTTGCAGCGTCTGTTTTTAAAAAAGAGACGGACATAAATGACGTATTAAAGTAACCGCGGCTTAAGTAGCCAGCGAACCGTCATGCTATCTTGTTTATATGCGAGCAGTTAAGTCCACATTTCCCGCATAGGCGCATTATTTTAGTAATGCGAACGCATTCTCTACTATCGTCGAACAATTAAGGTGTTAACGATGTTATGTTCTGACGGAGCGTTGCGGATAATGATTGTTTAAAAAATCAATACTTTCCTTATTTTCGAGGTATCTAGAATATGTATGAGTGGTATGAAAAAGATTGGTTTTGGTGGAGGTTGTCATTGGTGTACAGAAGCAATCTTTCAAGCGTTGAAAGGTGTTGAGGTAGTAGAACAAGGCTGGATTTCCTCTATAACCCCGTACGACACCTTTTCAGAAGGTGTTATCGTTCATTTTAACGATGATATCACTCTTGAATTGTTAATTGAGATACATCTACTTACCCACAGTAGCTCTAACTTACATAGTATGAGTGACAAATACCGTTCGGCAGTTTACTATTTTGGCGCCGATGATAAAGCCGTCATCGAAACCACAATTACTAAATTGGGATTGGAAAATAATTGCCGATATATTACCCAAGCATTACCTTTTGTAGATTTCAGATTGAATTCGGAGAGCTATCTTAACTATTATAAACAAGACAAGCAGAGACCTTTTTGTCAAAATAATATCGACCCTAAACTAAAAGCCATACAAAAAAAATTCGGACGGCAAATGCGAAGCGATTTTTTACTTCGGGAATAAATGTCAAAATATCGGGCAAAATTGGCAAGCGAAATGGTATTGCATGGCGTTATATTTGTGATGTATATAAATAGTTGAACTTTAATCTTGAAAAAAACAGAAAACAAAAGAAATTAAGAAGGGAAACGCTTTTAACTTTAAAATGAACCGTTATGTTAAACTGGAATGATATCATTAAATTTACGAATCACGGGAATCCTGTTCCGCCGCGAAGGATCGAAAAATCCGATCTGGAATGGAAGGAGCTGCTAAGTCCCGATGTCTATTTTATTACGAGGGGAAAAGGAACTGAACCGGCCCACAGTTCGGATATGTGCGGGCTGTTTGAACCGGGCAGGTACGCATGCATCTGTTGTGAAACACCACTGTTTGATTCGGCCGAAAAATTTCATAGCAGTTCCGGCTGGCCTTCTTTTACGCAGCCCATAGCAATCGAAAACACAGCCTACAACAAGGATAGTAGCTATGGTATGATAAGGGTGGAAGTGACGTGTAATGTGTGTGATGCGCATTTGGGGCATGTGTTTCCAGACGGTCCGGAGCCCTCGGGTCTTCGATATTGTATTAATGCTCTAGCACTAAACAAGATCGAAGTCGGATAAAGTGACGAGGAATTCAAGCGATAAAAACAATTTTATATGGAAAATTTAAAAAAAGCTTATTTGGCAGGTGGATGTTTCTGGGGTATGGAAGATCTTTTTAGAACCCGCTCTGGCGTAGTCGATACGGAGGTAGGTTATTTAGGTGGACAGAATGATAATCCCACCTACGAGTATCACCCCGGCCATGCTGAGGGTCTTGAAATCACGTATGATCCAAGTGAAACAACCTATAAAGAATTGTTGGATTACTTTTTCAGAGTACATGATC
>NZ_JABMCQ010000184.1 GCF_013179575.1 Sphingobacterium shayense
TCTTGAAGACGCCAGCGGTCTTCTCCTAGGTACCATTTTGCATGGGTAAAAGGCCTAAACAATGCTGCCTTTATATCTTTTTCATTCTTGAAGAATGTCTCTGGCGTTACAGAGCTATAAAACTCTTGATCCAGTTTCGTGCAACTACCGGCAGACAAAAGTCCGATGCCTGCACATAAAAATATTATATATTTGTTCATCGTTGTTTTAATTAAAAATTAAGCTGTAATCCAAACATAAACGTCCTAGTTTTCGGATAGACGTTACGTTCTTCAAAACCTGGTTCTAAACCGTTTATATTCACTTCTGGATCAAGTCCTGTGTAGTTTGTGAATACAAAGAGGTCACGGCCCGTTGCATATAACCGAAGATGATTCAAAGGTTTAATAGCCGACTTCTTAAATGTATAGCCGATGCTTATCGCGTCCACTTTTAAGAAGTTTCCTTTTTCTAGCCAGTAATCAGAAAGTTCTTTCTCGCCGACTACGTTCTTGTGGTCTTCGTATGCTTCCTCTAATACGTTCTGTCCTTTTACATTTGGCAAGCTATAGTACATATTGATCATATTAAATACATCATGACCTAGCCAGCTACGCATATACACACTGGCATCCCAGTTTTTATATTTTACTTGATTGTTCCAAGATAGTTGTAGGGTCGGAATTGCCTGCCCAACGAAAGATTTGTCGTCTTGCTGTTTTGCTCGATCTCGCACATCAAATGCATTACCGTCTTGGTCATATAACATCCAGTATCCATCATCGGTAAAGCCTGCATATCGCCATAAGAAAAATTTACCGATTTCCTGATTAGGATAAAGACGAACGGCGGTACCTGGAGATCCGGGCGCAGGAAAACTCTTTTTGTCGGAAAATGTTTGACTACCCCATAATGAGTTAAGTTTACTAGTGTTATGTGAAGCAACTATTGAAGTCGTATAAGTTAGATTCTCCTTGTCTACAGCTTTGTAATTTAGTTCAAACTCAAATCCTTTATTTTCCATGCTACCTACATTCATCGTTGTTTTATCATGAATTGCAGGGGGTTGGGATACGGAAATGTCATAAATTAGATCATCAATGACCCGTTTATAGACATCGAAACGACCTCCTAACTTATTATTTAGTATCGAAAAATCCATCCCTAAGTTGTATTCCTTTTTGACTTCCCATTTTATTCCGGCGTTTTGATTGTGCCGGACACCATACGTTCTGAACCATTTGCCATCTTGCAGGAACCACGAGTCAGCGTTATACATTCTAGTGGAGACCTCCGCTCCGAAGCCTTCATTACCGGTCTCGCCGTAGCCCGCTCTAAATTTCAGATCATTGATAAACGAGACATCTTTCATGAACGATTCTTCCGACATACGCCAGCCTAGCGACAACCCGGGAAAAAGTCCCCAGCGGTTTTCCGGCGCAAATTTCGACGATCCCTCATAGCGAGCGGTAGCCGTAACAATATATCTGTCTAAAAACGAATAATTCACTCGTCCAAAAAATGCAGCTAGTTTTACCCAAGGATCTTTCCAGGACCCAAGTTCAGCACGCCCTTCTGAAAGGTAGCTTCCCGACGCAAAATCGTGTTCCCGTATACCGTCAACCGAAAAATCGGAATTTGCCCCCTTAAAGCCTTGTCCATTAAAGTCCTGATAACTATAGCCGCCGACTGCGTTTAGGGAATGGTTATCCCAACGTCTATCATACGTTAAAGACCATTCGAATATACGATCCGTTTTACGTAAATATTCTTGGCTAGCATATCCATCCACATTATCTTCGCGCGAGATACGGTGCTGCGAGGAACGGAATATTGACCCGTGCTCTGTGCTCCGTTTTAAACCGACTGTCGCGCTTGTACTTAAATATTGGTTAAGCTTTACCTTTAATGTAGAGTTGGCCAATAGGTAATCGTATTTACGCCTGTCGTCACGAAGCATAACTTCAGCCACAGGGTTCCAATAATCATACCCTCCCACCAGTACGTTATAGCCCGTCAGATCATTTTCGTTATATGGAGTTTCCGTCGGATTTAACACCATCGCCATATTGAAAATATCATAATTCGTGAAATCGGCATCTACTTCATTATAGCTAACGTTTGTTGCTAGTTCAGCAAGTCCATCGAAGAACTTGAAATTTGAGTTCACACGTCCTCCAATTTCGCCTCTCTTGGAGCCTAATCCAATTCCGGTTGCATCGCGCTTGGTAAAAGTGGCGTAAACGTTGGCATTTTCTGATCCGCCACTAACGTTTAAGACCTGACGGTGACTAAACGGATTGTCGTTCGTTACTTCGTCGTACCAATCAGTTTTATGTCCCAGATCGTCACCTAGTCCTACTTCAACAAACTTCTCGGGAGATAGAACTTCGGGCCGTCTGCGAATCCCTTCTAAGAAATACTCAGAAGTGAAACTAACCACGGCTTTTCCAATTTGCGGTCGTTTCGTAGTTATTAAAATCACTCCGCCGGATGCTCTTGTACCATATATAGCTGCTCCTGAAGCGTCTCTTAAAATGTTGATAGATTCGATATCCTCTTTAGCAACAGAATTAACGTCGCCACCCGGCACACCGTCGATAACGACTAATGGTCCTTGTGAAGCATTCACAGAATTAACCCCGCGGAGTTGTACACTGACGCTTGAGTTAGGGTCGTTTCCATGTTCTGAGACAACGCTCAGTCCGGGAACCTTTCCCTGCATCGACATTAGCGGTGATACGGATCCTGGAACCATTTCTTCGGGACGAATTGTTGTAACCACACTCGTGAGCTGCTTCTTCTCGAGGGATCCATAACCGACGACCACAACTTCATCAAGTCCGTGAGGATCTTCCTGGAGGACGATATCTAATCTAGCGCCATCAACAGGTACTACTTGGTTCAAATAACCAATCATAGAAATTGTCAATGATGACTCTGTCGCTACTCCGGACAGTTCAAATTCGCCATTTTGATCTGACTGAGTTCCCATGCTCGAATCGGTGACGGTGATTGTTGCTCCCGGTAAAGGGGCACCTTTGGCATCTTTTACAACACCTTTTACAGTTTGTTGTATAGCTGCATGCGCATACGTGGAGGCGACCGATTTACTAATCGGTAACGCGGTGAGAGAGCCGCTGAACAACAAAATTTTGGTCAGCACCCTAAAATTAATAGGCTTATTTTTCATTCAGTTTAAATAGTTTAAGCGTCTGTAAACGATAGGTTTAAATACAGCTAATTCTAATCATCGTTCGGGCGAAAAGGTGAAGTAGACGTTGCTGAATCGTTAAAGCAAATATACAACTTTAAACCAATGGAAAAAAAATAGGTAGAATTCATTTGTGAAACAAATGAATTCTGTTTGGATGTTTAGTCTAAACCACGCTGTTTTTACTCCTGCTTTTGGGATCATAGGAGTGAAAGAATCAGCCATTGTAGGTATTGACTTTCCTTTTTAAGCTGTTTTAGAGTTTTTTTCAACATGGTCGCGACATAAGAATATGTAAAGAGCTTTCATCTAACTAATCACCTCTGTCCGTAGTCGATATTAAAGGATCTCATAGGTTTTCTATTGAGCTTCTTGACTTTTCAGCACACAAGGATTTTTTGCTTTGACACGACGAGAAACAATCTGCTGTTAAATACTGTTAATTTTGGAGATGGATGCTGTTTCTTTTCTAAATTTAGAGTACTAATAACTAGAAAAATGACCTATAACAAACTCAATAACATCTGTGGATGGATATGCGGCGTGATTGCTGCGACCGTTTATGTGTGTACCACCGATAGATTCAATAGTTGGTGGGACACAGGAGAGTTCATTCCCTCCGCCTACAAACTTGAAGTTGTACACCAACCAGGCGCACCATTGTTCTTAATGATTCAAAATCTTTTTTCGAATCTTGCCTTGGGTGATGTTACCAAAATAGCCTTTTGGATGAATGTTGGTACTGCTATCATAAGCGGTCTTACCATTGTCTTTTTGTTTTGGACTATTACGGCGTTAGCAAAGAAGGTCGTGCATCGAAAAAAGTTGGATTTGTCTAGCAATAGCAAATTTCAGATTTTAGCGGCAGGTGCTGTGGGGGCTCTAGCTTACAGCTTTAGCGATACCTTTTGGTACTCGGCGGTCGAAACGGAAGTTTATGGGATGTCCTCCCTGTGCACGGCCGCCGTTTTCTGGCTGATTTTAAAATGGGAAACAAGAGCTGATGCGCCCGATGCCGGTAAATGGCTTTTATTGATCGCATTTGTTATTGGCCTATCTATCGGAGTCCATTTATTGAATTTGCTTACAATTCCTGTTCTAGCGGTTATTATATACTACCGAAAGACGGATATCATTAGCTGGCAGGGCGTGTTGAAAAGCTTAGCTCTGGGGGTTCTCATTTTAGCATTTATACTTTGGGGCGTTATACAATATTTTGTCAGCTTGGCTGCCTATACAGATTTATTCTTTGTGAATTTCCTTGGTTTAAGTTTTGGCTCAGGAGCTGTATTTTTTATCGGAGCCCTAGGCTGCAGTATAGTCGCAGGGATATGGTATGCTAAGAAAAAATCGAAATACATATTACACTTGTCGCTATTAGGACTCAGTTTTATTCTGTTTGGATTTAGCTCCTACACAATGTTGTTGGTGCGTTCACAAACGGATATATCGCTCAACAATGGATCTCCAGACAATGCTTTTTCTTTTTTAGGCTACCTTAGCCGCGAGCAGTACCAATCAGAACCTCTTTTTAAGGGGCCTGCATTCGACGCTAAAGTAGTCGGATTTGAAAGTAAACATACTTTCGCAAAAGGAGACAAAAATTACCGTAAGATAGAAAGTAGCGGAGAATATAAATATAACGAGGAAATGTTTTTCCCTCGTGTATATAGTAATCGACACGCCGACATGTATCGATATTATTTGGGTCTTGGCGACAATCAATCACCGAGCTTCGCAGATAATTTAAGGTTCTTCTTCTCCTATCAACTGGGACATATGTACGGGCGTTACTTTTTATGGAATTTTGTAGGTCGTCAAAACGACACACAAAGTCACGGGGGGGAGATTAGTGGCAACTGGTTATCTGGAATCCGCGCCTTGGACGAAATGCGACTCTCAGGACAAACTACATTATCGGAGCGCATGAAGAATGATCCCTCACGCAATACTTATTATTTCCTCCCTTTTTTAATCGGTATTGCTGGCTTTCTTTGGCATATTAAGAAAAATAAAAAGGATGCGTTTGTACTAAGCTTATTGTTTTTCTTTACTGGAATCGCAATTGTGATTTTTATAAACCAAACACCTCTACAACCCCGTGAGCGAGACTATGCCTACTCCGGCTCGTTTTATGTATTCGCGATATGGATAGGCCTAGGAGTTTTTGCATTAACAGAATTTCTGACGCGCTACTTATCCGCCAGAGTTGCGACAATTGGCGGGTTTGCCTTGGCAAGTCTAGCTGCACCTTTGCTTTTAATCACTCAAAACTGGGACGACCACGACCGATCGGATCGGGCATGGACTAGAGACATGGCGTTTAATTATCTACAGTCTTGTGAACCCAATGCGATCCTATTTACCTATGCCGATAATGATACATTCCCCCTCTGGTATTTACAAGAAGTTGAAGGTGTACGTACAGATATTAGGATTGTAAACCTTGGTTACTTACAGTCCGACTGGTACCTAAAACAATCTATTAGAGAAATAAACGACGCAAAGGGAGTGCCGATTAACATCGATGTCAGCAAGGTAGAAAAAGGCGTTCGCGATGTTGTTCATGTGCATGAGCTAGGGATTGAAGGCTATACAGACGTAGATACCCTACTGGAAATTATGCTTTCCGACAATCCAAATAATCAGCTAGAACTTCAGGACGGAAGCTATGTGAATTTCCTGCCAACAAGGAAGATGCAGTTGAAAGTCAATCCTGCCGATGTCATACGTAATAAAGCCGTGCCAAGTGGATGGGAGGCAGCAATCACCGATGTTATGCGCTGGTCATTCACCAAGAATATGGTCACTAGAGCTGAGCTAGGAATGATGTCCATTCTTGCCAATAACAATTGGGAGCGTCCTATTTATTTTGCAAACATGTTGTCTTCGGAAAATTTTATGGGATTGGACCGTTATCTGGTCAATGAAGGGCTCGTGTATAAGCTTATGCCAATCGAAGTGCAGCAGCCAGAATCTCAAATATCTATTGTTAACACAGATATACTATTTGATAACATTACAACTAAGTACAAATGGGGAAATATTCAAAACATACATCATCTGGATAACGATTACAATGTTTTTGTCAACAAATACCTTTTTCGACAGACGTTGGGCGTCGCTATGGACAGCTTAGTGCGAGAAGGTAAATTGGAACAGGGTCGGCAGGTCGCATTACTTGCGAACCAACACATGCCCAAAAAAATTGTCAATCCGGAGCATGCCTACATAAATAGTATTGTAGTAGACACATTGTTTAAGACCGACAGACCTGAACTAGCACGTACCGTTGCCGAAAAAAGCTTAACGTATATCGATGAAAATTTGGCATACTATCACGCCGTAGACAACGATCTATCTCCATTCGATATGCGCGAAGTTAATTTGAATTCCCAAGCACTAGAGCGATTTAAAACGATAGCGGTGGCAGCCGAAAGTAACGAGCTGATTGCAAGAATAGACGCCATCGAACGGCGCTATTCCGTGCAGTAAACCAATAGCGATGAACATCAAAAAAGCTCGATTTTTGGATCGAGCTTTCTTAGAAAAATATATTGGCAAATAATGCCGAGGGATGTTACGAAACGGTAATTTGGTGTGCAGATTTAACGCGGTCCAAATCTTTTTGTAGGATGATGGTTAACACACCGTCATCATAACTAGCATGGACTCTTTCTGTGAGAATGTCGTCTTGAAGTTGAAACGCACGTTCGAACGAAGCGTTGGGTTGTTCCTGATGGATATAGTTTGCTGTAGCGTCCGCTTCCTGTGCTAGTCCCGATATAGTTAGGATTTGTTTGTCGATACTAATTTTGAAATCCTCTTTCCGGCGTCCCGCGGCAAAAAGCTGTACCTGATAAAATTCATCACTCTCGGTAATGTTTACTGGAACGTGTGCTCTCTTTTTAAAGTCCGTGCTCGAATCACTATCGTCAAAAAAGTGTTGCTGAAACTTCTCGAATTTCTGTTTAAAGTTTCCTTTACAAAATCTATTATGGCCTTGAAAATCGGCGGTGGTATAATTATCTCTATTGAACATTTTTTTTATTTTAAATGGATTAATAAATAGGTACGATTGTTTTTTTACTTTCTTGGAACGTGTGCTGCATCGGAACGATAGCACTCTGCTGTTGACGGTATACCGCATACATAGGATATGGACTTATTGCGGCCTGTTCACGAGAAGCCAACAGTTTTTTCTTTCTTATTTTTGCTGTGATAAGCGAGCCAATCCCAATAGCTACTGTGGCTAAAAGTACCAGTTTAAAGATTGTCCCAATGATCAGGGTTGCTAGACCGAGTAGAACCGTTAGGACAAGAAGTCTAGGCAGTATGAATTTAAATTTATTTTTCATGTCTTTTGTTTTATTATTATATGATTAAAGGCCTTTGGTATTGTAGACGAATAGATTGAGTGAAATACTTTAAATATTTTAATTTTTTTTTAAAACGTACGTATCGCATCAAACCTTCCATCGTCGTTAATGTATTTTCAATGATGTTAATTTGACTGTTGAATTCATTTTTTGATACTTACGAAACCCGTAGGCTATTATAAGGCGGAAGATAATTGCCGTTTTCGAGTCGAACGCATCGATGGATCAAGGTTGTTATATCTCAGCTATATATGGCATAAGTTCT
>NZ_JABMCQ010000185.1 GCF_013179575.1 Sphingobacterium shayense
GCTACCGGCAACCCTAATGAGCCTACTTTTATTGTTAGCGATCCCACCAGCCAGCGGCCAGAATATAAAAAGACAGACGGATAAACATATTGTTAACCAGCACGAGCGCATGGTCTTTAAAAGCTGGGACCGAAAAAAGTTTACACCAAAAAAAGGATTCCTCGGGCTGAACTACCAGTACTGGCTAACCTGGGCCTGGCACCCCAACTACCCAAAAACAGACCGACGGCCCCTGCGCCCGGGCGGGCCGCAGACCCTGCGCATGGGGCTCGTGCTGGCCATGCAGCAAACAGAGAAAAGCTATAAGCTGCAGTCCGATACCATTAAAAAAAATGCGGTAAGCGAAGCTGCCAGTCGGGCGGGTCTTCTGAGTCCCGCCGATCCGCTATGGAAGCTTTATTACGGGCGGATGTTTAGCGACCTATTAGATTCCATGGCTAAAGATCCGCTTGCCGGATTAGAGCAGCCCGTAAAATTACGGCTCAAACAGCTCGGTTCATTAGAATGGTATACCCAGCAGCGTGCTGAATTCAAAGAAAGACTGGACGGGATGCGCGCAGCGGACATAGAACGTGGAAACCGGATCCTCGGCTACCACCACCTTTTAATGGATTATAGAAAACTCCTCACGCAGTGGAAGAGGAAGATCGCCCACACAAAAAAATATTTAAAGATCAGGGAAGGCTGGGATATATCGCGCGATAAGCCGGCAGCTCATCCGGTATTTACTGCGCCTAAAAGCGATATCGAAATAGTAGATGAAGTCCTAAAAAATAACCAATACCCTTAAGTTATGCATGTATTCAATCAAATACCGCTCGTGCAGGTGAATCCTGTCGATGTGCCAGAGTCATTTAAAGAAACCTTTGGATTCCTGCAGGGAAACGGCGTATACGACGCTGGAGCGCTGCATTTTTTCAGAAGTCTAAAAGATACCATCTGGACGCATTACGACACGTTCATCTCCGATGCCCAGGCGCTGGCAGCGATATTTATGCTCATCTACTTTGCGATCCGGTGTTACGAGATGATGGCCGGCGATAAAAAACTGGAGATCATGCCCCTACTTCGGCCATTCGGACTGGTGATGATTATTCTCTGGTGGAGCCCTTTCACCAGGGCCGTCGCTTTTCCGACGGACATCATTGCTGCAAAAGCAGAAGCGGTTTACGAAGGCGGGCAGGATGAAGTCAATGGTCTGCGCCTTCAGCGGGCAAAGCTGATGATCGAAGTAGCCGATCAGCTCACCAAAATTGAAGCCCAGACCGAAATCGCAGCTAAAGAAGCCGACGTATGGTACGAGGAAGCCTGGCAGTCGGTCACCTCCACCGTCAAAGAAGGCTTCGCCCAAGTATGGAACCCGATCGTAGAGCTCCGAAACCGCATGCAGGTCGGCATACAGCTTCTGGCAACTTATACGCTTGAAACCCTTGCCATATGGATTCTGCGCCTGTGCGTCTATATTATCTTCATCATTCAGATCATCTATTCTACGGTGTTGATTATCCTGGGGCCGTTCTCTGTTGCAGCGAGCATCCTACCGATATTTAAAGATTCCTTTAGTAACTGGCTTTCGCGCTTTATAAGCGTGAACCTTTATACCGGTATTGCTTTTTTAGTGATGTATATATCCAGTCTCTTCCAGCAGTATGCCCTATCGGCAGAAATAACCCGGTACCAGGAGCTCGTGGGTACCCAGGGGGCAAACATGGAAAAGCTCGCATACTTTGCCGGCAACGGGCTGCTCAGCTTCGGCATTGTCATCATCGCCTTTTTAATCGGCGGTCTATCCATGCTCACCGTGCCGAGCATCTCTACCTGGATCGTTTCCACCTCTGGCGTCACCTCTGCTGCAAGCGCTTTTGGCAGAGGTGCTTCCTCCGCCGCCGGTAAAGCGCGTAAGGCGCTTGCCAAAATATGATATCAAATCCAACTCTACCCATTATGATTATTAAAAACATTGAAGCCAAAGTCCGCCTGGCTGCCCTCACTACAGTCCTTACGCTGGTTACCTGCTTACTGATAACAGGGCTCATGCTGTTGTTTTTATCCAACCAGCTCAGTAAAGCGGGCAGCACGGTATACCTGCTGGACAGCTCGGGACAGACATTCTCCGCGCAGCGCAGTAACCTGGAGCTCAACCGGCCCGCTGAATACAGGGCCCATATCATCGCCTTTCATTCCTACTTCTTTACCCTGGCTCCGGATGAAAAATTCATCGAGTCGCAGATGGAAAAAGCCATGTACCTGATCGATGAGACCGGAGCGCTTCAGTACAATAACCTGCGTGAAAAAGGATTCTTCAACTCCGTACTTTCCTCCAGCTCGGTGCTCACCCTCCAGACAGATTCCGTGGTTATTGACCAGAAAAAGATGTATTTCCGCTACTACGGAAAACAGACCATTGACAGGCGTAGCTCCACCCTGGTCCGATCGCTGCAGACCGAAGGATACCTGCGGGATCTGGATCTCAGAACCCAAAACAATGCGCACGGCCTGCTTATAACGCGCTGGAAGACCCTAGAAAATAAAGATATCAGCCATGTTCAAAAAAGTAATTTTTAACCAAAAGAAAATATCGGTTTTAGTTCCGCCCTCAGCGTCTGCAAAAAAGACTTTAACCGAAATGAATTCCATTCAGACCTCGCTGGAAAGGCACCCCCGGCTCACCTTATCGGTGATGATCACCCTGATGCTTGCTTCGAGTTGCTACCTGCTACTCAAAGAGCTCCCGGCTAAGGGAAAAGAATCGCCTACCGCTGCACTGATGGCCCCGGCCGGCGAAAGCATGAAAGGAATCGTCAATTCCGCAGCTGCTCTTAGCGAAATGATCGCCCTGCAGCAGCAGATGGACGTCCTGCTTGCCAAAGATAGTCTACTATCCGGCGACAGCATCAATATCGAGCGCGCGCTGGACCAAATACAGCTAATCGAAAAACGCCTCGGCTGGAGCGGACAGCCTGGTAGCGGCCGCTCCGAATATCCCAACAAAACAACTAAACCATGAAAATAAACTTCAAAAAGCCCCAAGTGGCTTTGCCCCTTATTGCGCTTCCTTTTGTTCTGATCTTTTTTTATGCCTATAGGTCGTTATCTGCCGGCAAGACTACGGGTCCGCAGCCGGCGCTTGTTGCAAGTGACTCCCTGCAGGGAAGTCTCGCCGATGTGTCCCAGCAGGTGAAATCCCGGCCGCTGGCCAGTAAACTCAGCGCCTACCGGCAGCAATACCGTGATGGTGATGGATATACCGCAATTAAGCAGCTCGGGGAAGATCAGCTTCAGCAGTACCGCTTTGATGAGCTGTACTCCAGAGAGGAAAAGCAGCGGTTAGATTCCATCGAAAAAGCGCTAAAACTTACTAGCCCGATATCGCCGCCTTTAGCGGATGACTGGTCCCAGCAGCAGCGCGAGCAGGACCTTGCCGTGCAGCAGGCACTGGCCGCCCTGTCTCAGCCTATACCCCAGCAAGCGAAGGAACCGGAGAAACCGGCCGCCGATCCCATGGAACTCTTCCGAATGCAGATGGCCTACGCCGACAGTATGGCAAAAGCGAATGATCCACAGCTGCAGCAAGAGCGCGTCCTGGAACGGCAGCAGCAGTTGCAGCAGGAGCTGCAGCCCGAGCTACTGCCGGCTGCAAAATACGATGCTGCCAGCCACGCATTTAACACCCTAATGCCGCAAAACAAAGAAACACCGATTCAGGCTATCATCGATGAGGCTGTTACGGGAACCGCGGAATCCCGCATCCGGATTCGTCTGCTTGACGATATGCTTATCGGCGGGCAGCACAACATTCCCAGCGGCACTTATCTGTACGCCCGGATGAGTGGATTTGCTGCCCAGCGGGTAATGCTGAGCGTGACATCCATCCTGTGGGGTAAAACGGTCTTGCCTGTCAAGCTCGAAATATATGATAACGACGGCGCCAAAGGATTATACGTGCCTGCATCGGCCTTCAGGGAGTTCAGTAAAGAGCTGGGGAGCAGTTCCGCTCAGGGGCTTACCCTGCAGCAACAGGCTGCCGGAAATGCGCAGATGGTCATGGGTACCCTGCAGCGCATGTTTCAGTCCACCAGCTCCGCCCTCTCTAAACAGATCCGAAAAAATAAAGCGAAAATAAAATACAACAGCCTGGTGTACCTAATCGATGGCTCCCAGCAAAAATAACATTATGAAAACAAATATATTATTATTCATCCTGCTGTTCATAGCTAGCAGTAGCACCGCTCACGCCCAGAGGCAGCAGGCGACTACCTATCAAAGGCAGCTCCCCTGGCTTATCATTGCACCCGAGCGTACCCTGCATATCATCTCTCCTGAACCTATTTCGTACGTCGATATCTCCTCTGGTAAGATCATAGGCGATTTGCCACTTGACAATGTCTTGCGGCTAAAGCTTCAATCCGATAGCACTGCAAGGCTTGAAGCTGAGAAACTCGGAACCGTTAGCATCGTGGGTGAGGCCTATATTACCCAGTACAGCCTTCAGCTGGCAGGTAGTCCCGATATAAGTAGCCTACCGGTCCGAGTGAATATACTACCCATCCATATGACGCCGCTGGATATATCAGGAGTCAGCCTTTCTACCCCGCAGATCAAAAATAAAGCACTGCAGATTCTCACCGGTAGAGAAAATAAAACTACTGTCCGCAAAAACAAAGAATTCGGGATAACTATGAGCGTAAACGGTATCTACACGGCCACTGATTACATCTTTATTGATCTATCGGTGACTAACGGTTCTAAACTTAAATACGATCCTGATGAGCTCCGTTTTTTTATTGAAGATAAAAAAATCACCAAAGCCACCAACGTGCAGAGTATCGAGATTGAACCGATCTTTACACTTCACCCCCTGGGCCCTTTTAAGCGTTCCTTCCGGAATATCTACGTGATCAAAAAAGTAAGTTTCCCCGGCAGTAAGGTACTTAAGATCAGCATTAGCGAGCAGCAGATATCCGGCAGGACACTGGAACTTAAAATAAAATACCGCGATATACTAGATGCTGATAGCATTTAAAGATAAGCTCAGGTCGTTCGTCTTTTAAACTTAGATGTGCGGCGCTTTGAGCTTAAGCCGGTACGGAAGTGAGCTTATACAAATCAATTTAATATGGAAGAAACCAAAGAACAGCAGCGCCTGCACGCACTATTGCAGCTGGCCATATATTTCTCGGTGTTTATCGAGCTGTACATTTTTATTCTAACTCCATTTTATCCAGCATCGGGCGTGTTTGCCGGGCCGTTGCGCGTTATTTACGGCAGCCTGGCTCGATTACCGATCTACGCCGATCTTTTATACAGCAAGCTTTTCACGCTGGTACTGATCCTGCTGACCTCCGTAGGCACCCGGAGCAGAAAAAGCACTGAACTGAACCCCAAGATGCAGATTCTGCTGCCCCTGGCTTTTGGTCTTGCCAGCATGCTGGCCGGGCTGCCCCTGCAACAGCAGCTCATGCATGCAGCAGATGGTATCGCGCTTCATGGGCTGTACGCCTTTTCGGCAATAGCAGGAGCGCTACTTTGCCACATTGCTATGGATAATGTTTCAAAATTGATAAGCTCCAGGTTCGGCAAAGACAAGTGGAACGTTGAAGGTGAATCCTTCATGCAGCAGACAAAGCTCGTCCAGACGGAGCAGTCCGTAAACATCCCCATGCAGTTTTATTTTAAGGGAAAAGTACTGGATGGCTGGATCAATATTGTTAATATTTTCCGGGCCGTGATCACAATCGGGGTACCCGGATCGGGCAAAACATTCGGCATTATCAACCCCGCAATCCGGCAGCTGATTGCTAAAGAGTTCTCCGCCTGTATATACGACTACAAACATCCGGATCTCGGTAAGCTCGCCTATTATCACTATACCCTGGCGCGCAACAGGGGAAAGTGCAAGGCGCACGCTTTTCATGTGATCAACCTTACCGATCCCACTTGCAGCCGGCGGATAAATCCCTGGCGCGCGGATTATATCCGCACGCTGGCTGAAGCATCCGAGAGCGCCGAGGCACTCGTAGAAGCCCTTAAGAAAGGGGATAAAAGCGGCGGCGCGGATCAGTTCTTCACCCAGTCGGCCATCAACTTCCTTGCGGCCTGCATTTATTTTTTTGCGCAGCACAATGGCGGTAAATATTCCAGTCTCCCCCATGTGCTCTCGTTTTTAAACGGCTCTTACCAGGAGATCTTTGACACGCTGTTTTCGATGCCCGAACTCCACGCGCTCCTCTCGCCTTTTCAGTCGGCCTTTGCCGCTAAAGCTTTTAATCAACTTGAGGGGCAAATCGGAACGCTGAAGATATTTCTCTCGCGCCTAGCAACAAAAGAAACCTTCTGGGTATTCTCGGGCGATGACTTTGATCTTAAAATATCAGCAGTGGATAATCCCTCGATACTGGTGATCGCTAATGATCCGGGTACCCAGAGCGTAAACTCAGCCTGCTATTCGGTTGTTATAAACCGGATAACTAAACTGCTTAACAGCAAGGGGAATCTCCCTTCGGCCTTAATAATTGACGAGGTGCCGACGCTCTACATCCATAAAATTGAAAACCTGATCGCCGTAGCGCGCTCTAATAAAGTAGCTGTCATCCTGGGGCTGCAGGAACTTCCGCAGTTTCGTCAGCAGTACGGTAAAGATACCGCAGCAACGATTACTTCGGTTGTCGGAAATGTACTTGCCGGATCGGTGCGCTCCAAGGACACCCTGGAATGGCTGGAGCGCCTGCTGGGAAAAGTAAAGCAGCGCAGCGAAAGCCTGAGTATCGATCGGAACAAGACTTCACTTTCGATCAGTGAAAAGCTGGAGCCGCTGGTGCCAGCAGGCAAAATAGCATCCCTAAAAACAGGGGAGATAATCGGCATTCTTGCCGGCGAACCCAGCGCGAAGTACGACGGTAAATTCGAAACGTCTGCAGTAAACTGCAAGGTGAATCTGGACCAAAGTGAAATAGACAAAGAGGAGCAGCTCTATCGTGCGCTGCCGCAGTATTATGATTTTAAAGGGCAGATGAATACGGTGCTCCTAGCCAACTACAACCGGATTACTACCGAAGTACAGGCGGTCATTGCCAGCATACCGGGCAGCACCGGTAGCCATGCCCCGCAGCACACGCCAATCCGGGGACGCTAAAGCGTTTACCCCTATCTTTTTTCTTTAGTAAAAACCGAATTATTATGAATACAACTCTAAAAATCTATCTTGCCTTGTTTCTCGTATTTCTAGGATCAGGCCGAGCTTTTAGCCAGCATACGATCCGCTTCCACCCACCACTACCAGTGGTAAAAATCACCTCGCCGTTCGGGTCCCGCGTGCATCCCGTTACCGGCATACCCGGATTCCACAGCGGAGTCGACCTTGCCGCCAGAGACTCCCCCGTTTACAGCATGCTGACCGGAAAAGTATTGCGCACAGGTGCGCATCCCTACCTGGGGAATTTTATTACGGTAGGCTGCTCGAATATTGAAGTTACCTATGGGCATCTATCGAAGATTCTGGTAAGTAAAGGAGAGCCCCTTTATCCTGGTAAATGTATAGCAGTAAGCGGAAGAACAGGACGCGTTACAGGAGAGCATCTGCACCTTTCGATAAAACATAAAGGAAAATACCTGTGTCCTATTCGCTTCATGAATAGCCTTCATGCCCGGCTAACCGCATTACCTAAAAAGTAAATTTTCTAACAAAAA
>NZ_JABMCQ010000186.1 GCF_013179575.1 Sphingobacterium shayense
GTTCGATTATTTGGTGTAAGACATCTACAATGGGGGATGGCATTTACAGGATTTGTTGTAGGTATTCCTTTGTTTTATGGCGTTGGTTTTGTGTTGCTTGTTCCGCTAATATTTTCTATTGTTTATAAATATAAGTTGTCCTCAGTATATATTGGCTTACCGATGCTGGCGGCCTTATCTGTTACGCACGGCTTTATACCACCTCACCCCTCTCCTGTTGCATTAGTTGTATTATTTGAAGCCGACATGGGATTGACCTTGATATACGGCTTGCTAATCGCGGTTCCAGCCGTTATTATTGGAGGGCCTATTTTTGGACGATCCTTAGGGAAATTAAAGACAGGAAAAGCAACTATATTTCATTCGGAAGAGAATAAAGAAAAACACAGTGGCTATGACCGTCCGGGGACTTCGAATAGTTTTATAACTGCGCTACTGCCTGTCTTCCTATTGATCTCCTTGACTGTACTCCCCTATACGGTCCACCCGTCGAATACTTTTGTTCTTTCGGTCATCAATTTTCTAGGCTCCCCCTCCATTGTCATGCTGCTCTCGATCATTTACGCCTCTTTTTCTTTAGGAATATACCAGAAGCGTTCGGTAAAGGATATAATGCTGATCTACACGGAAGCGGTCAAAGATATTGCTATGATTTTATTGATCATCGCCGGATCTGGGGTCTTTAAGGAGGTGATGGAAGAGAGTGGCACGAGCCTTCAATTGGCACAGAGCCTGCAGGCGCTGCCGATACACCCATTAATTCTAGCTTGGATAATCACTGCTATTATTCGTGGGTGTGTAGGGTCCGCAACGGTTGCCGCCCTGACGGCAGCAAGCGTATTAATCCCCCTGCTCCGGTCTTCAGGGGTAGACCCCAATCTAATGGTACTAGCGATTGGTGCGGGAAGCTTGATGTTTTCGCACGTCAACGATGCTGGTTTTTGGATGTTTAAAGAGTATTTTGGACTAACGATAAAAGATACGTTACGCTCATGGTCGACGATGGAAGCTCTCGTTTCTGTCGTTGGACTGACAGCAGTAATGTTATTGTCCTTGGTGATATAATGAATTTGTCAACTAAAAAAATAAAAGATGATGTATAATGCAGATGAACAATTTGAAAAATTAGGCCTATCACTACCTCCGGCCCCAGCACCTAAAGGAGTCTACAAGCCCTATGTGATCGACGGTAAGTACCTGTATCTTTCAGGACATGGGCCTGTGCAGGATGATGCTAGCCTAATCGTAGGTCGTATTGGCCACGATATGGACGCAGAAGCAGGGAAACTTTCTGCTCGACAGGTGGGGCTAACCATGTTATCTACCATCAAAACGAATCTTGGTTCGCTGAATAAAGTGAAACGCGTTATCAAAGTGCTGGGAATGGTTAATTGCAGCACTGATTTTGAGCAGCATCCATATATAATCAACGGGTGTAGCGAGCTTTTCGCGGCCGTTTGGGGGGAAGAAAATGGCATTGGCACCCGCAGCGCAGTGGGTTTTGGCTCTTTACCGGACAATATTCCTGTAGAAATAGAAGCATTGTTTGAATTGTATGAGGATTAAATGATGGAACAATGGTACGAGGTGGCGAACGTCGATAGTATCGATTCGCCGGCCCTTTTGGTGTATCCTGAACGTATTGCCGATAATATCAGGTTACTCAAGAAAATGGTAAGTGAAGACACAAACCGTTTACGGCCGCATGTCAAGACTAATAAAATGATCGAGGTCTGCAAAATGATGATGGATGCAGGGATTGAACAGTTCAAATGCTCAACGATTGCCGAAGCGGAAATGCTTGCGCTTAGCAATGCAAAAGACGTGTTGATGGCTTACCAACCGGTAGGTCCTAAAATAGAACGATGGATGAAGCTCGTGCAGGCATACCCAAACACCCATTTTTCCTGTCTTCTGGATAATACGCATTCGATAAGGGAGTTAGGCTCTATTGCCGAAAAAAGGGAAATGAATCTCTCGGTATATCTGGATATCGATTTAGGGATGGGACGTACAGGTGCTTCTGTAGACCAAATAGAGAGCCTGCTGCAGTGCATCGAAGAACGAAAGTGCCTTGTTTTAGAAGGGGTGCATGGATATGACGGACATATTAGTAACAGCGATCCTGAGGTTCGTGAAAAAGAAAGTGATGCCGCTTATGTATTGCTAAAGGCAGCATTTGATTATTTACAGCCCCGTTGTCCTTATCTCTTAAAGATGGTCATAGGAGGAAGTCCTTCCTTCACGAGCCATGCCAAACGAAAAAACGTAACATGTAGTCCCGGTACATTTATTTTTTGGGATTGGGGTTACCGCTCGCGGATACCCGAGCAAGAATTTGAATACGCCGCCGTTTTACTAATGCGCGTGATATCGGTTCTTGATGGCCAGCATGTCTGTGTTGATTTGGGATATAAGGCGGTTGCCTCGGACCCACCTTTACAAAGGGTTAAATTTTTGAATGCGGACGATGCGACCACAGTATTTCAAAGCGAAGAGCATTTAGTACTATCGGTAAATGACAGTAAACAGTATCCTATAGGCGCAGTTCTGTATGGTATACCAACACATATATGCCCGACTGTCGCCCTTTACGACCGCACATATGTTATTCAGGAACATCAGAACATAGCAACCTGGCAAGTAATTGGTAGAAATAGAATCCTAAACATTTAATGAAATGAACGAACTACCTTTTTTTATCGATGGGCATCTTGACCTTAGCATGAATGCTATGGAGTGGAATAGAGATCTACGTGTGTCTATTTCGGAACTGAACTCAAGAGAAAAAGGAATGCACGACAAGCCCGACCGAGCCAACGCCACTGTGACATTCGAAGAGCTACGTCGAGGGAATATTGGGTTGGTTGTAGCGACACAAATAGCCCGCTATGTTAAACCAGGAAGCTTACTACCCGGTTGGTTTTCACCAGAACAGGCTTGGGCACAGACACAGGGACAGCTTGCTTGGTACAAACAAATGGAAGCCGAAGGTTACATGCGAATAATATGTACCAGAGAGCAACTGGATCTACATGTTGCTGAATGGACTGATGGTGCGGAAGCATGGAATAAACCAATAGGATATTTACTAAGCCTTGAAGGTGCTGATTCTTTAGTGGATGTGAGCTATGTCGAAAAGGCATACGCCTACGGTCTTCGTGCGATAGGACCCGCACATTACGGTTCAGGGCGATATGCCAACGGCACGGATTCGGCAGGTAAGTTAAATGCCGATGGTATTGCCTTGTTGCAGGAAATGGATCGCCTCCAGATGATATTGGATACCACACATCTGAATGATGATGCATTTTGGGATGCGATCGAGCGTTACCAAGGGCCAATATGGGCTAGCCATAATAATTGCCGGGTCTTCGTTAATCATAATCGGCAATTTAGCGACGACATGATTCGAGCACTGATCGATCGGGACGCGGTGATCGGTGTAGCATTAGACGCGTGGATGATGGTGCCGGGTTGGGTTAGAGGAGAGTCCACCCCAGTCGGCACCCAATGTAATATGGCGATCATGGCAAAAAACATAGACCATATATGTCAGATTGCCGGAAACACAAATCATGTCGCCGTTGGAAGTGATCTGGATGGCGCCTTTGGACGCGAGCAGTGCCCTTATGACCTTGAAACAATCGCTGATATTCAGAAGATAGTTCCTCTTTTGCAAACAAAGGGTTATAACGACGAGGATATTGTTAAAATCGCCCATGGCAATTGGCTTCGATTTATGCGGAATGCTTTGTAGGTATCCCACTGCACTATATTGCATTTTTCAAAAAAATCATCATTGCTGATTAAAACGACTAATCCTATTATCAGCCCATACCTAGAATATGGGATGGAAGACATGTTATCCTAAGGGTTTCTGTTAAAGGCGAAAAAGAGCATGAGGAAACGGAAGACCGTCTTGGATTCCCCGTAAGTTTTATACAAGAAGATCATTCATCTTTTACGAGGCGGTCTGTTTTCGCCGCGGCAGATTTGTTTTTGGGGAGACCCGTACGTAAAAAAAGCAGTACAAGAGGTATACCTCGTTCTACCAATATAACTTCTAATAAATTTTTAGCTGATCAATTGAACGAAGCTCTAAATTCTAACGGCGAAAGATTAGTTTTCGTTTTAAACAATTTATTAAACGACTGCGAGTGCTCAAAACCCAACTCATAGGCGATCTGGCTTACAGTCGATTGCGTGGTAGAAAGCTTTTCTTTTGCTTTTTCAATTAACTTTTTATGGATATACTGCCGCCCATTTTGTCCGATTAGAGAACGAAGCAAGTCGCTTAAATATCCAGGCGATATGTTTAATTTTTCCGAAAGAAATTGTACGCTAGGTATTCCTTGATGCAAAGGCCGTTCACTATCGAAATATTCGTCCAAAATAGTCTCTATCTTTTGTAGAATATCATTGTTTACTGCTTTACGCGTAATAAACTGCCGTTTATAAAATCGGTTAACATAGCTGAGCAGTAACTCTATCTGGGCAATCATCACTTCCTGACTGAATTCATCGACGCGGTTGTTTAGCTCCTGTTCCATGATCTTATATACGGAAAGGATGGTCTGTTTTTCAATATCTGACAAATGCAACGCTTCATTAACCGAATAAGAAAAATACCCATATTGCTTGATCTTTTTCGCTAGTGGAGAGCCCAATAAAAAATCGGGATGAATGAGCAATAAATAAGCATAGGTATTCTCGTTATATTCAGTGGTTCCTACCAATTGATTGGGAGCTAAAAACAGCATACTACCTTCGTTAAAATCATAATAATTCTGGCCATATTTCAATTTTCCACTGTTTTGAGTAATGAAAGTGATTTTATAGAAGTCCAACACATCATAAATCGGAGCCATTTCCGTATTAAACGGATTGTCCTCATTAAAATGCATAAGACTTATCAGTGGATGCTGCGGCTTAGGTAAGCCAAAAGCCTCATGACTTTCTGATATGGAAATAAACCGTATAAGTTTATCTTCTTTTTTTTTCATTTGTATCTCTCCTTCTGTGTCAAAATTTCGTTGAATCCGCAACGGGATAGCCATAGTGCTTTATACAGCGATCTTATGCTTCCATTTCATAAATTTATTAAAAAAAACCTATGACATGATACAGCCATAGGTTTTTGAACGTTAAACGTTACCAAGGAACACTGTGGTCGCCTTCTGAAAAAATGATAGGGCCAGTAAAGCTTCCCGTGGGTATATCTTCTGCTAATGCCACTCTAATTGGTTCAAGAGAGCCTTCTTCAACGGTGTCGGTCCCCTGAAAATTATTGAGCGCAGTAGCGGTAAACCCAGGGCTAACCAAATTGACTTTTATGTTTGAACGCTCCAATTCTATCGCTAGAGACAAGAAAATACCGTTAAGGGCTGTTTTCGAGGCACCATAGACTGCATCAAATCCTGAGCGAAAAGGATTGTCAGGATTCGAGTTAAGAGAAAGCGAACCTAGTGAACTTGAAACAGTTACAATCCGTGCAGTAGCGGCATTCCGCAATAATGGCAAAAAGCACTGTGTGACAGCAAGAGTTCCAAATACGTTGGTGTTCCAAACCGTCTTCATCTCGCTAATAGGCGCAATGCTTGCGCGTTGGGATCCAAGGATCTCTTCCATTGTTCTGCCCGCTTTCCCCGCGTGTGATATGGCTGCATTATTAACGAGCAGCGAAAGATATCCTCGTTCACTTTCTATTTGCGCTACCGCAGCGTCAATGGAGTCACTATCTGTTATATCCAACTGAATAGCCTTCACACCCAAGCCAATTTCCGCTGCTGCATTTTCCCCTTTCCGTAGATCGCGGGCACCTAAGTACACGATATATTCATCATTAGCAAGAGCTTTCACTATTTGAAAACCGACACCTGTATTGCCCCCTGTTACAAGGGCTACTTTCTTTTTATTTGTTTGCATAATTTTATCTTATTTAAATTTGATGCAACAAAATTCTAGAATATCAATACGATTCCTGTAGCCAAACCACGAAGGTTTGTAGCCGAATTAAGGAAAGTGACGATTTTATTGATATCACGACTGGGGTGTTCTTCTTCACCGAAGCTCTGCTTGCACCAAGACATTCATTCGGATGATGGAATAATGTTCGAATTACATATTCTATCTAAAATTCGTTATATTTGGTTATGAAAATATCTGATTAGCATATTTAAAGAAATAGTTTATTATTGAGGTAATATATTAAT
Organism: Sphingobacterium shayense; assembly: GCF_013179575.1. GTDB lineage: Bacteria > Bacteroidota > Bacteroidia > Sphingobacteriales > Sphingobacteriaceae > Sphingobacterium > Sphingobacterium shayense. Next base: position 6,216 of record NZ_JABMCQ010000186.1, read on the forward strand.
ATATATTACCTTCTCTGTTCTATTGTACATTTTAAAATATGCAAAATGATTAATTTTTTTGAAAGTCCTTTTAAAGGCAAAATAATAAAAGACCACATCACCAACCCTAACATCATTGCAGGGAAATATTCTTACTACTCGGGTTACTATCATGGCCATTCTTTTGATGATTGTGCACGCTATCTATTTCCTGACAGAGATGACGTCGATAAACTTATCATAGGTTCATTTTGTTCTATCGGAAGCGGTGCCAGTTTTGTAATGGCCGGAAACCAAGGTCATCGGCACGACTGGATATCAACCTTCCCTTTTTTTTATATGAACGAAGTCGAAAATTTTAAAGAAGCAGCTGACGGGTTTGCAGGTGCCGGTAACACGGTTATAGGAAACGATGTTTGGATCGGTAGTGAAGCCATGATTATGGCCGGTGTGAGGATTGGTGACGGCGCCGTCATTGGTAGCAGAGCTTTAGTTACCAAAGACGTTGCTCCTTATACGATAGTCGGCGGCAATCCGGCAAAATTAATAAGAACTCGGTTCACAGAAGAAGACATCGAAATACTCTTAGACATCAAATGGTGGAATTGGGAGGAAGATTTGTTAGCAAACGCGATACCTTTGATTTGCTCGCAGGATGTTAAACCGCTTTATGACTTTTACAATCGATATGTAAAATAGGATTCCGATAGAATAAATCTCGAAGTAAACGAACCACAACATTGTAAATCAAAATGCTAACTACTAATTCCATTATTAGTTAGCATTTTGATTTCGTCTGGCTTGAGTACCTTCTTTGAAAATCATATCCAGTTCCGGTGTAAGTTGTTTTCAATCAACCAATCGAACGTATGGATTCATTATATGCTATTTTTGAAATTTTCAAAAATAGCATATACTTTTTGTTTTGACCCGATATCAAATTAAATGATTTTTGTCTAGAACGAATCGGTTAAAATAGTTTTTTCTTGTCACATTTCTTTTGACATGGCACGTTAAATTCCCTCCAAGCCCTCCATTATTCTGTGTTCAGTAATAGCGAACAAACCTGTTCCCTATTTTCTCAAACCTCGCCTAACCGATGTTACTAATATTCCCTTTATTTGACCGATTTGTTTTCCGCTTTCTCGGTTGGAGGCGTAAAAAAATTAACCAAATTCCCATCTGGATCACGAAACAATAACGACCGATTCCCCCAGGGCATTGTTGTCGGCTTTTGAACGATATCACTGGTTAAAGTTTTAACTCGCTCATAATCCTCGTCTACATTTTCAACAAGGAATTCTATGATAACGCTTTTATTGGATGCCGGTTCAGCAACCTCAGCGCCAAAGAATGCCAACGTACGTACGCTGCCGATTGCCAAAGTAAAAGAGGTTGTATTAATCTCTGCAAAATCGTCGGTTGACCATTTAGCTTTTAAGCCAGTCGCCTCTTCATAA
>NZ_JABMCQ010000187.1 GCF_013179575.1 Sphingobacterium shayense
TGTTTATTCCGCCGTGATCCGTACCCAGCCAAACTTTCCCATCGAGTTTCTGAATATTATTAACATTGTCACTGTTGAGCTTAAAACTTTTGCTATTTCTATTGAAGTGATCCGTATGGTTGTCTGATTTGTTATATCTAAATGCTCCTAACGGAAAGTTTTTTGCATATAACCACAGATTACTTTGGTCGTCCAAAAATAATCGGTAATTGATATCAACCTCATTTAAATGGGACACAGGAGATGGAATTTTCTTGAAAGAAGCAAAATTATATAGATCCAAAATCTCGATTTCACCGTGCTTGTTTACGGTATAAAGTTCCCCCTTAGCAAGATTCGCAATAATATTTTTTATATCCGGATGTGGGACCTGTCTACTCGAGGAATTATCGCTGTTAAACAAGAATGCGTTACCGTCAGTATACAAAAATGCGACGAGCTTACTCGTAAGCGGCAACACCTGATCTAAATGACCTTTGGGAAGTTGTATCGATTGTAAAACACTATCAATATTGGAAATAAAAGTATCGGTCGAAGGATTATATATACAGAATCCCCCGGAAGTTTTTATCCATAGCGACTTTTCCGGACCATGGAAAAACTCTTCAATACTATTCCCCGGCAATCCGTCTCTACGTAAAACGTCGTAATGATATACTTGAAATCGCTTTCCGTCATATTTACTCAAGCCAGTAGCAGTACCAAACCACATGTATCCTTCGTGATCTTGGGTAATAGCTTGTAAATGGTTGCTGTTTAATCCGTCATCAACGGTTATGCGTTTAAAATTTATTTGCTGTTGCGCATGAAGGAAATTCATTGCAACAAGCTCTAAAAACAGAAAAACCAAACGTAAGACAAAAGGAGCCTTCTTCAAAACAATATACGGTTAACTCGACCAAATGTAACATTTCAAACTCTATTTTTCGCGATATCGTGATGAACATTGAAATGAATTTGTCTTTTTACAATATATTTATTGCGCTACCACCGCGGGAAAGCCAATGCATTTTAATCCGGAGATGAGATTTACCTTGAAGCGGAAGACGATCTCTTTGTCATAAAATATAAATCGGTGACGGACAATGATACAGCCTTTATCTAATAATAAATGCAAACCGGTTTAAAAAAATAGCGAAGCAGGATCGCCTACACATATGCTGTCCTAATTTTTCAAATCCAATAATATAAGCAATTAACTGGAAACGAACTATCAAGCAGCACCGATTATTTTGAAAATTTACGAAACTTACCAAAAACGCCTAAAGGTAGTTTCGGTCCTGCCGTTGCATGTAAATATAACTCACCGATTTCTAAATTTTCTACTATAGGGAACGAGGTTCTAATTAAATTTTCAACAATAACAGATGAAAATCCTAACGAATACGTATTTAGAATTAAAAAATGTTCTTCAGGATCGAGAAGCTGCACGACGTCACGCATCATTTCCATAATGTGGTCCTCGAGTTTCCATTTCTCACCTTTAGGACCGTGACCATACGCAGGCGGATCTAAAATAATCCCATTATATTTATTACCCCGTTTAAGCTCTCTTTTAACGAACTTCAAAGCATCTTCTACAACCCAACGTATATTTTCAATTCCTGATAATTCTTGATTTTCATTTGCCCAAGTTACCACTTGTTTAATTGAGTCAACATGAGTAGTATCAGCGCCTGCAGCTTTGGCGATTAAGGAAGCGCCACCGGTATACGCGAATAGATTTAGGACTTTAGGCGTTTGGGTTTTAAAACTACGCACTGATTCAGAGATATAGTCCCAATTTACAGCTTGTTCAGGAAAAACACCAACATGCTTGAAAGAAGTCAGTCCTAATCGAAATTTTATTGCAACGTCATTATTTTTATATGTAATATGCCAACGGTCATTAGAGGCAGAATTTTTCTTTACCCAATCCCCTGAAGTAGCAGAACGACCTTTAAAACGGATATGATGTCTTTTCGCCCACTCTGATTCATTCAAAGTCTTTGGCCAAACCGCCTGTGGTTCTGGCCGTATCAGTACCAGATCTCCGAATCGCTCTAATTTCTCAAAATCGCCACAATCAATCAGTTCGTAGTCTTTCCAATATTGAGGTGTAAGCAATTGTATGTTTGTCGTTGTGGCCAAAATAAATTAATTTAAGAGTAAATTATTGCTAATAATAGATCTAGACGTAAACATGCACCGAAATCGATCAAAAGCATCGCGCAAAGGTAAAAACTAAAGTTCGTCTAAGCAACAGGAAAAAGGTTCGCTATTTTATCGTCGAACGCGCAGCTTTCATTAGCGGACTAGCGAAAACAAAATCGTTGAGTTCGGGAACATCAGATTTAAGCATCTCTTTATTAGAACCTTCCCAGAACTTTTCGCCTTTGTATAAAAACATAATATAATCACCGATACCCATTACAGAGTTCATATCATGTGTAACCACTATAGTTGTGCATTGATATTCATCAGTCAATTCCTGAATAAGCTCATCAATGACTATGGACGTGGCAGGATCCAGCCCCGAGTTGGGTTCATCACAAAATAAATACTTCGGGTTCATACTGATTGCCCTGGCAATACCTACGCGCTTTTTCATCCCCCCAGACAACTCGGAAGGATACAGTTTGTTTGTCTTAGATAAATTAACACGATCTAAACATAAATTCGCGCGATCTAGTTTTTCCGCTTTGCTCATGTCCGTAAAGATATCCAAACCGAAGGTTAGGTTTTGTTCCACGGTCATCGAATCGAAAAGTGCGGAATTTTGAAACAACATACCAACCTGCCGACGAATTTGAACACGATCGTCAAACTCCAAGTTAGTAAATTCTTCCTTATCAAAAAAGACCTTTCCTTCTTCCGGCTCATGCAATCCTACGATACATTTCAAAAGCGTACTCTTTCCCGATCCGGAGCCACCAATAATCATATTCACCTTGCCAGGTTCAAATGCTGCATCTATGCCCTTGAGAACATGATTTTCGCCGAAAGACTTATGTATATGCTGAATTTCTATCATTTCTAAAGCATCAATGCGGTAATTATATAATCACTAGCTAAAATTGAAATACAACCAATCACCACTGCCTTAGTTCCCGCTTGTCCAACTTCCAAAGCTCCTCCTCGAACATAAAAACCCATGTAGGCAGGTACGGTGGTAATAATAAAACCAAAAACGAATGCTTTTACTAATGCAACTACGATAGTAAACCCGTTAAACCCGCCTTGAATTCCCTGTATATAATCCGACGGCGCTACGGCGCCCGAGAGACTTCCGCCAATTAATCCTCCTGAAATAGCACAGAATATCGCGATGACCACTAAAACTGGAACCATAATTACTCCGGCGATCACTTTGGGTAAGATCAGATATCCTGGAGCGTTAATTCCCATAATTTCTAACGCATCAATCTGCTCAGTAACTCGCATAGATCCTATCTGTGATGATATGGCAGAACCAACCTTTCCCATTAAAACTAATGCAGAAATCGTCGGCCCCAATTCTAATATATTCGAATCACGATTAATCTGGCCGATAACGGTGGGAGGAATCAGATCAGATACAAGTTGGAATGCTATTTGTAATGTCATTACTGCACCAATAAAAGTCGAAATAATAACGATCAAACCAAGGGACCCCACCCCTATTTCTTCCATCTCATGAAACATCTCTTTTATATATACTGTCGACTTCTCGGGTCTCTTAAAAACCTTACTTAAAAGCAAAATATACTGACCAAAATGGTGGAATATCATAGAAAACCTATCGTGTAAAAATAAATACCAGTGCAATATACATAAATCTAGGTATAACACTTACCGAGATAATTAGTTCTTTCACCGAAATAATGAACAAAATAACCTAAAACTCGTTTTTTAAAAAATTAGTATCTTATACATTTGAGCCATATATTTACAAAAGAATTAAAACAATGGGAAATAAAATCACTTCAGGGGTATGGTTCGTATTTATCGGACTAATTCTACTACTACATAACCTAGATGTTATAGATTTCAACTTTATAGCCACCATTAAATATTGGCCGCTATTAATTGTAATTGTAGGAATTAATCTCATCGTTCAAAACAAGGAATACGGAAGTTACTTAAAAATAAGCTGTAATGTCCTTTTCCTAGGTTGGGTATTTTATGTAGGGATGACGGCTCCTAAATCCGATTGGGCAGGGATGAAGGGTGTTTATTTTCCTAATTTGGATAACGATGCATCATTTACCAACGAAGTCCGTCTTCCTATGGATAGTGTTGGTATAAATGAGGCAAGCCTACAATTAAACGGCGGTGCTTCAAAATTAACTATTAGCGGTGATCCCGGTGAAGATCTAATCGTAGCAAAATCCCCAGAAAACGGTATGGCGATGAATTTAGAAAATAAGAAAACAGGAAATGAACATAAATTAGAACTTAATATAAAGCCGACAAACGGCGGTAAGCAGTCAGGCGCCGTCGAAACTAAAATAAACAATAAAATACCGTGGAATATGGAAATCAATGTCGGAGCATCCAGCGTTTCTGCAGATCTGAGTACAATCGACTTTAAAAAAATAGAGGTGAACAGCGGAGCGAGCACCATTGACTTCACACTTGGTAATCCCAGCATTTCAATTGCGAAACTTGACATTGCTTCTGGGGCGTCATCCATTACACTACATATTCCAAAAGAGGTGGCCGTCAAATTAACATACGAATCATTTCTGTCTAAAAATAATTTCGAGGGATTTCAACCACTAGTAGATGGAGTAACGAAAACCGCAAATTATGACACTTCTTCCAAGAAATTTGACATTTCCGTCGAGGGAGCTACCAATACAGTGAATATTACCCGGTATTAAAAACAAATAATAGCTAACTTTGCCCATAGGCATGAATACTAATAACAACAACACACTTCCTGGAGTTTATTGTAACTCAAAAGTTTCGTACAGTCGATTTAGAACCCGTGAAGTAAAAATTGGAGATGTCCCGATGGGAGGAGACAATCCAATACGAATCCAAAGTATGACCACCGTTGACACGATGGATACCTTAGGTTCAATAGAACAGACCATTCGTATGGTTGAAGCCGGTTGCGAATATGTACGTATCACGGCGCCTAGCATCAAAGAAGCAGAGAATCTACGCCAAATAAAAAATGGGCTGAAGAAGCGTGGTTATAACGTACCACTAGTTGCTGATATACATTTCACCCCGAATGCGGCAGAAGTTGCTGCTAGAATTGTTGAAAAAGTCCGCATCAACCCGGGAAATTATGCCGATAAAAAACGCTTCGATCAGATCAACTACACCGATGACACCTACCAGTCAGAGTTAGATCGAATCTACACGAAATTTAAACCTTTGGTAAAAATTTGCAAAGAATACGGTACAGCAATGCGTATTGGCACTAACCATGGTTCGTTGTCCGATCGAATTATGAGTCGTTACGGAGACACACCTGAAGGAATGGTGGAATCCGCGTTAGAGTTTATGCGAATTTGTGAAGATTTGCAATATTACAATCTCGTGGTATCGATGAAGTCTTCAAATCCTCAGGTTATGGTTAACGCCTACCGGCTTCTGGTCGAAAAAATGAACGTGGAAAACATGAATTATCCGTTACATCTAGGAGTTACGGAGGCTGGAGACGGAGAAGATGGCCGTATAAAATCGGCAGTCGGCATCGGAACTTTACTTGAAGATGGTCTAGGGGATACTATACGGGTATCCTTAACTGAAGAACCTGAAAAAGAGGCTCCTGTCGCTATTGCTCTTGTAAATCGCTACAGCAAGCGTCAGATTGCTATGCAAAGCCAACGAAACCAACCCATTATTCAACTTTCGTCAAGCAATCTTACAGAGCCCTACGAGGCAAAAGAAGTAAACGCTTTTATCGGAGGCTCTCTCGTTCCACGAGTTGTTGTCGACCTTTCTAATCAAAACACAAAAGATCCGTTTATACTTGACTCCGTAGGCTACCGTTACGATGCAGTTAACGATAAATACCATATCGGTGAACAGTCGGTAGACTTCGTTTACTTAGGTTCGAATCTACCATCATTTACGTTACCAGGGAATCTAAAAGTGCTATACAATTATATTTCATGGAATTCACTAAAAGAAAAAGGAAATAAACACCCGGTATATACGATTTCTGAGTATAACCAAGCCGCACAGCGCGACCCCAATCTAAATCTTATCTTCATTTCCAACAGTGACCTAGAAGGACCAGAGTTTGCTAAATTGAAAATTGATGACACGATGGTATTTATCCTCCAGACCTCAAGTTTGCACGGGATGGCAGATCAACGACAGTTTTTCAAAAACTTTCAAGAAATCGGACTAAATAATCCGATAATCGTAAAACGGGAATATCCTGTTTCGGAATTTTCGGGACCTATCGGAGAGGACACTAACCCCGAAGAACCTATTTCAAAGCTCCAGTTGTATGCGGGAACTGATTTAGGAGCATTATTAGTAGACGGACTTGGTTCGGGCGTATGGATAGATTCTCCAGCAACACCGTTGGATAAAATAACTTCCACATCGTTCGGTATCCTACAAGCAACACGCTCAAGGATATCAAAAACGGAATATATATCGTGTCCAAGTTGTGGACGCACCCTTTTTGACTTGCAGGAGACTACACAAATGATAAGAAGTCGTACGAGCCATTTAAAAGGCCTAAAGATAGGTATCATGGGATGTATAGTAAATGGCCCAGGCGAAATGGCAGATGCAGATTATGGGTATGTAGGTGCGGGTCCGGATAAGATCACGCTTTACAGGGGAAAAGAAATTGTAAAAAAGAATGTCGCCACGTCACGGGCGCTAGATGAACTTATCGAAATAATAAAATCCGATAACCGCTGGACCGACGAAAATAACAATGCTTTATTACAATGAAAAACTATCTAACGGAGATTCGTTTGACGACGGTCTCTGTTCCTGAGGAAACGCGAACGAAATACACACCTGCTGCTACTTTTCCATTCGAATCAAAAGAGAGACTCTGTACCCCTGCATCCAAACTTCCATTCATTAAGTTTAACACTTCGTTACCAAGCGCATCCATAACCTTTATTGTCACTTCATTTTGCTTGCTTAACTTGAATGTCACGGTGATCTGTTCAGCAATTGGATTATAGAAAACTTTTACATTTGTAATAATTTTCTCGTCCTTTTCCGGCGCGTCGTTTGAGGATGTAGCGATAGAAATTCCGTTTAGAGGCGAATCAAAAGAAGAAGCTATAACGTTATTCGTGTTAAGCAAACCTACGCATAACAGGACAACTAAAGTTATATTTCTCATTTTATTCATCATTATCGCACTACTGGAGTTTAGACCTTATTAACAGGCAATTGGTTTAATTTCATAATATGCTCACCGCCATCAATCACTTGCTTAACAAAGTTAATTTTTTTCTTAGCATGATCTCCACATTTTTTACTTTTTTTTTAGGTTTTAACAATTTTTAACAAGATTCTTCGTTAAGCCATATTTCTTTCGGATCCAATAATAAATTCCCGTACATTTGCACCA
>NZ_JABMCQ010000188.1 GCF_013179575.1 Sphingobacterium shayense
TCTTTTTATTAAATCAGACATATAATCTAAAAATCAATCTATTACTAACAAACTATAATCAAAACTAATACAGCATTATACCGACCGTTAGCACTACCCATTCTTTTCGCTGTAGAAATCTTGGATAGCATTTACCAGTGTTCTATTCTCTTGCGGAATCCCGACCGTCACGCGTAGACATCCTTCGCAAAGTTCCACTTTAGAACGATCCCGAACTATGATTCCCCGATCTACCAAATAACCATATAAATCACGAGTCTTTTCTAACTTGACAAGCACAAAGTTCGCATCTGAAGGAGTTACGTGTTCGATTCCCTCAATGTCATTCAACGCGGTAACCAATTTCTCCCGTTCAGAGACCGTTTCTTTAATCCATTCATTGACCACATCAACGCGTTCCAGAGCATCAAGTACGATATCTTGAGTAGCTTGGTTAATATTATAAGGGGGTTTAATTTTATTAAATATGCCAATAATTTCCCTGCTTGCAAACGCCATCCCCAAACGCAAGGCAGCAAGTCCCCATGCTTTTGACAATGTCTGTAGCACAACGAGGTTTGCAAACTCCGATAGATCTTTCGTAAATGAAGGTTGCTTAGCGTAGTTGATATAGGCCTCATCAACAACTACCAGACCATCAAAATTCACTAAAATAGTTTCAATATCTTGACGGTTTATACTATTGCCTGTTGGGTTATTGGGAGAACAAATAAAAATAAGCTTAGTCCGGGCGTCAATGGCTTCAGCAATTCCATCGAGATTTAGCTGATATTCCGGGGTCAGGGGAACCTTTTTGCATAAAACGTTGTTAATATTTGCGGACACCTCATACATTCCATAGGTTGGCGGCACCAAAACAACATTATCCACACCAGGCTCACAAAATGCTCTATACAATATATCGATCGCTTCGTCACTGCCATTTCCAAGAAAAATATTCTCAGCAGGAACCCCTTTAATTTGATGGAGGCGAACCTTTAACTTCTGTTGCAGCGGATCAGGATACCTATTGTAGTTTTTACTATAGGGCGAGCCGAATGCATTCTCATTTGCATCCAACAACACAGATGCCTCTCCTTTAAACTCATCTCTAGCAGACGAGTAAGGCACCAATCTTTTAATATTTTCCCTCAGCAAAGCGGTTAGGCTAAATGGCTTTGTCATATCATTTTTTTTGAATTTGTAAATATGAGGAAAAATCTACAAAATCCCTATACTAAAAACCACTTACCTTGTTCAGAGAGAAGCGTATTGTCAAACACTGATCTTGCTTCATGTAAAAAAGGATCCAAATCTTTATAACGTGCTGAATAATGCCCTAATAACAATTGTCTTGCATTCACTTTTTTCGCGATGGTCGCTGCTTGAAAGGCTGTCGTATGGAAGGTTTCTACAGCTCTATCCTCCATGTCGTGAAGAAAGGTTGCTTCGTGATACAATAAATGCACATCCCGAATCGCCTCTAAATAGCCGTCCCAAACCTTTGTGTCTGAACAGAATGCGTAGCTTCGCGAACTGGGGGGCGGAAATGTGAACTCTGAGGCGGGATAGACCGTCCCGTCCGCCGATACGTAATCAATTCCTTTTTTTAACAACTTTAGATAGGGAGCTGGAATACTCAATTCTTCGACTTTCTGCAAATTAAGCGGAGCTGAGCGTTCGCCTTCATCAAATCTAAATCCTGTGCAATCCACACGATGTTGTAAGGGAAAACTCGTCACCCGCAACATGGGCAAGTTTAAAATAACTTCCGCTGCGTTTGGATTTGTCGGATGAAAAATAAGTTCATACCGCAAGCGTGTGTCAGAATACTTGAACTGCAAATCCAAAATTTCCTGTAATGGCGGAGGCCCATACAAATGTAAACTAGAATTTCTTCCCATTAGGTGTTGGGAAGATAAAAGACCGACGAGCCCTAAATAGTGGTCGCCGTGTAGATGACTAATAAAAATATGATTGATGCGGTTACTACGGATTCCGTAGCGAAAGAGCTGCATCTGGGTCCCTTCGCCGCAATCAATCAAAAATAATTGTTCATTATAATTAACAACTTGAGAAGTTGGATGACGCCCGTACATCGGGGTAGCAGAACTATTTCCCAAGATTAAGACTTCGAACCGACTCATGCCTGCTCTTCCTTCAGATCTAATCTAAGTTCATTACCGAAAATCATATTTTCCGCTTCGGCAATTGTCGAGGTAATCTTGAAATATTCGCTCATTTGCGCCAATTTCAACATGTCTTTTAATTCTTGATTTAAGCCCGTTAGAATAAACAAACCTCCGGATGCTTTACAAAGTCTGCGGGCCAGCAATCCCATACGTAGTCCATCTTCATCCGCCCGCTTAACCTGGCCGAGGTCCAATACAATATTGCGTAGTCCTCCCGTATTACGCAACATGAACTCTCCCTTTAACTTTGTTGCCGCCGTGCCATCCAAAACATCGGTAAGCGGCTCAATAATAACATAACGTTCGTGTTTTTCTACCGTAAATTTCATAAGAGACAAAAATTAGCATTATCAAATACATATCGTCGAGGAATCCCCCAAATATTGCACAGCTTCTAAAATAAGAATTCCCTTTGACATCTACGCTACATTCAAAGGGAATCTGCTCGTTATGCTATTTTTTCTAGGGCCTGTCTGATGTTTGTTTCAACTCTCAACAATACATTACCGGCAGCAGGATATTGAAATTTTTCTCCAGTAATATGCTCGAACAGTTCAATATAACGCTCTGAAATTGAAGCTATAATCTCCTCAGTCATCTCGGGCACTCTTTGACCATCTTTACCTTGAAATCCATTTTCTATCAGCCATTGCCGAACAAACTCTTTGGAAAGCTGTCGCTGTGGCTCATTTTTATTCTGACGATCTTGGTAACCCTCCGCATAAAAATACCGAGAGGAATCCGGAGTATGTATCTCGTCCATTAAATAAACTACTCCGTCTTTTTTTCCAAATTCATACTTAGTATCGACAAGAATCAATCCACGTTCGTTAGCCATTTCTGCTCCTCGTTGATATAATAAGTGTGTAAATTTTTCAAGTTGGATATAGTCTTTCTCTGTAACAATCCCTTGTTTGATGATTTCTTCACGAGAAATATCTTCGTCGTGTCCAACCGCAGCCTTCGTCGTTGGTGTAATAATGGGCGTCGGCAATCTATCATTCTCTTTCAGTCCTTCAGGTAAAGAAATACCACAAAGCTCTCTTCCGCCCATTTTATAAGTACGCCAAGCATGTCCCGCTAGATAGCCACGAATTACCATCTCAACCTTAAACGGTTCACAACGATATCCGATGGTTGCACTCGGGTCTGGCACCGTGATCACCCAATTCGGGAGTATATCCGCAGTTGCTGCGAGAAATTTCTCTGCAATTTGATTAAGGACTTGGCCTTTATAGGGGATCGGCTCAGGCAGAACAACATCAAAAGCAGAAATTCTGTCCGACGCGACCATTACCAGGTAATCCCCGTCAATATCGTACACATCCCGTACTTTCCCTTTGTAAAGGGATCTTTGTCCTTCAAAATTAAAATTTGTTTCTTTTATCGCATTCATAGTAGTTTCGTGTCTGGCACGTCCTTCATTTTATTTCTTTAAATATCTCCGTACGCTTCTAAAATGCGTCTAACCAGTTTATGCCGAACAACATCTGCCCCACTCAGGTGTATGACCTCTATTCCTTCGATATTGTCTAACAATTTCACCGCTGTAGCCAACCCGGATTGAATTTTCTTCGGTAAATCAATCTGCGTAAGATCACCGGTCACGATAAATTTCGCTGTTGGACCCATCCTTGTGAGGAACATTTTGAGTTGCATATCAGTCGCGTTTTGCGCTTCGTCCAAAATTACAAAACAATTATCTAAAGTTCGTCCTCTCATAAAGGCAAGTGGCGCAATTTCTATCACCCGACGTTCTATTAGATCTTTAAGCTTCTCAGCAGGAATCATATCATCCAAGGCATCATACAATGGTCTTAGATAGGGGTCTACCTTTTCTTTCAGGTCTCCTGGCAAGAATCCTAAGTTTTCACCTGCTTCGACTGCTGGACGAGTCAATATAATACGTTTAATTTCCTTATTCCGAAGCGCACGCACCGCAAGCGCAACTGCTGTATACGTTTTACCAGTTCCTGCAGGACCGATTGCAAATAAAATATCATTTTTGACGATACTATCCACCATTCGGCGCTGGTTTGGTGTTCTTGCTCGTACTACAATACCATTTGGTCCATACACTATCGGCTCGCCCTTAAATGTCGGTTGTTCAACAAGCCTACCGTCTTTAGACGACTCATTTTTAGGAATTTGCCCCACCAAATCCTCTAACGCATTCTCATTTAAGGTTTGAAACTGCTGAATGTGATTCAATATCCGCTCAAAAACATGTTTAAAACGAACCTGTTCAGATTCTTCCCCGAGCACTTTCAATTCGTTACCTCGAGCAACCAAACGAAGTTTGGGAAAACCCTTTTTTATCAATTCAAAATGCTCATTTTGAGCCCCCCACAACGTAACTAGGTTTACGTCGTCTAGATTAATTAATGCTTCGTTCAAATTATTTCAGATTTTGTTCTTGGTATTAAATATAGGTGTTTTTTCGTTGTATTTTACCAGAAACTAAAAGAACTTTTTGCAAACTTTTGTCGTCAAGCAATTTACCTCCTCAAAAATACAAACAATAATCATCTTCTTTATCGTGACAATCTAAAAAAGGTTATTTTCGAACGCACTGTAGCCAATATTGCATATTCTTTTCTTACTTTTGTGATTCGTTTATTGTAAATAAACTTCACCACAATTTATAAGATTTTAGTATCTTCAGAGATACACTATGGGAGTAATTACGCTTACAACAGATTTAGGACACCGCGACTTCTATCAAGCAGCGCTAAAAGGCAGCATTATTTCGCAGTTGCCGGACGTTCGTATCGTCGACATCACTCATGAAATTCCCTCCTTTGATATTCAACGAGCCGCAGTAGTTATGCGCAACGCATTTCACTATTTCCCAAAAGGAACCGTCCATCTAATCGGTATTGATACGGTTTTTCAAGAAGGATCGCATTACGCAATGATGAAATTTGAAAACCATTATTTTGTTGGAGCGGATAACGGGATTTTCAGTATAATCCTTGGAGAAAACGACCCACAAGAGCTGTATGAAATCGACATTATGCAGGATCTTAGGTATCTACACTTCCCCCTCGCTGATATTCTCACCAAGGCAGCTTGCCATATTGCTAACGGTGGAAAACTCAAGGCTATCGGGCAACCCATGGAGCGTCCGTTAAAAAAAGTGATGATCCAACCATTTGTCGACGGAAACAGCATCAAGGGTCATGTTTCCTATATAGACTCCTTTGGCAACGTGATTAGTAATATTAGTAAGGAGTTATTTAACGAAGTCCAACATGGACGAAGCTTCAAACTTCATTTTAAGCGTAACGAAACGATCAACAGCTTAAGCTGGCATTATAATGAAGTACCTGAAGGTGAAAAGCTATGTCTTTTCGGCATTAGCAATTTTCTAGAGATAGCTATAAATAAAGGGCATGCTAGTCGACTGCTGGGTTTACAACAGGATGAAATTATAATGGTGGAATTCACCTAAGACCGATCGATTAATCCTTCGTTCATTTAAGTGGTCTATAATCTGATTATGGGATCACAGAACAAAATTTACGGCATGCAAAAATTTAAAACTTTCCTTCCTTTAGTTATTATATTGTTTTGGTTAAGCTCTGTAAACAATGCATGGGCACAACTAAATCGCGGAAGCGATTCTCTTAACTATGAGCAACAACGCGAACATGTAAACCAGCTTTTAGAAGATCGAAGTAAACGATTTGGCGAATTCGACATCAGCCTTCAACAGAAAACAGGCGTTTTTGGAATTTTCAAAACGAAAGGTGATATGCAAAAATCCATAGATATTCTGCGACAAGTCGTAATAACGGACAATAAAATATTCATAGAGACAAAAAAGTTGCTCGACCTGAAGGATTACCAAAGCGATCGCTATGCAGCTTTGGCAACAGAATATGACCATCAGGTATCTGCATACATGAAAACGATTACCAAGCTTCAAAATGAAAACGACAAATTACGTGAGGAAATCAGCGCCCTTGACACCAAAGATCATGACAGTAATATTTTCCTATACCTACTTATAGCGGTAATACTCATACTATTAGTTTCCGTATATCAGCTCTACAAACAGAACAAGGTTAAAAATTGACGAAAGAGTGATACGTCGCGGTAAATAATACTGTACTTTTGCCTTTAAATTTTTAGTACGGATGGCGAGAGCACAATTGAACAGTGGTAATACACAATCAGAAGACTTACCCAAACCCAAGCTTAATAAGGAATTACTTAAGAAGGCATTAAAGATATTCAACTATCTAAAACCGTATCGCAGCAAGTTCATCTGGGGAATGTTTTTTTTAACACTATCTAGCTTAACAATGCTTACGTTTCCAGCTCTATTAGGCGCTATGATAGACGCGGCACAGGGACGTCAAAAATATCCATGGCTACCGGCCAGTGTATGGACCATTGGTGGAATTTCAATTACGATCCTTCTAGTTCAATCCATCGTCTCATTTGGTCGGATCCGCCTCTTTGTAGAAATTTCGGAGAAGGCCCTTAGCAACATCCGCAAGGACACCTACCATAAACTAATCACTCTTCCTTTCGAATTTTTCGCAAACAGACGTGTTGGCGAGTTAAATAGCAGGCTATCCTCTGATTTGGCGCAGATACAGGATACCTTGACAACTACGCTCGCGGAAATATTACGACAATCCATATCTTTAGTTTTCGGTGTGTGCCTACTCATTTTTGTATCTCCGAAATTGGCCTTGATGAACCTATGTATACTCCCCATCATTGTCATCACTGCCATAATATTTGGACGCTTCATCCGTAATTTATCCCGCCAAGCGCAAGATAAACTCGCGGACTCAAACAGCATTGTGCAAGAAACTTTATTAGGCATCAGCAACGTCAAGGCATTCGTAAACGAATATCATGAATCCAAACGATATTCTAATAAACTAGATGCCGTCGTCGCGCTCGCAGTGAAAGGCGCAACGTATCGAGGTATATTTGCCTCGTTCATTATCTTTTGCATTTTTGGCGCGGTGATCGTGGTAATTTGGTATGGCGCGACACTTGTATCAGCTGGAGAAATAAGTGTAGGCGATCTAACAACGTACATTCTTTACTCCATGTTTGTCGCCGGATCAATGGGAAGCTTTCCTGAGCTTTACGCCAATGTACAACGCTCTTTAGGTGCTAGTGAACGTGTTATAGAAATATTAGATGAGCAAACTGAAAACATCGAGATATCTGAAGAAAACAAAACAATTAATACGCCGATATATGGCAGTTTGGAATTCA